>WLNG01000061.1 GCA_009699915.1 Actinomycetota bacterium | reverse complement strand
GCTCCATCACGACCCTGCACGACCTCACGAACACCCAGACGGTCGTCGACGCGCCCCACAAGGATCTGCGCCGTGCGCGCGCGGCGAGCATGTCGCTGATCCCGACGACCACCGGTTCGGCGACGGCCATCGGCCTGATCTTCCCCGAACTTCAAGGCAAGCTCGATGGGCTCGCCGTGCGCGTCCCGTTGCTCAACGCCTCCCTGATCGATTGCGTCTTTGAGGTGTCGCGGACCACCTCGGTGGATGAGGTCAACGGCCTGCTGCGCGCCGCTGCGGACGGGCCGCTCGCCGGGATCCTCGGGTACGAGACGCGCCCGCTCGTGTCGATCGACTTCAAGGGCGACTCGCGCTCGAGCATCATCGACGCGCCTTCGACGATGGTCACCGACGGCACGCAGGTCAAGATCCTCAGCTGGTACGACAACGAGTGGGGCTACGTGAACCGCATGGTCGAACTCGCGGGCGTCGTCGCCGGCACCCTGAACTGAGCGACGTGGGCACGGCCGCTGCCACCCGCCGGCCTGGAGATCTACGCAACTACGCGCTGGTCACCGCCGCCTACTGGGCCGACACGATCGCCGATGGAGCGATCCGCCTGCTCGTTCTCTTCTACTTCTACGAGCAGGGCTACACGCCGCTTCAGCTCGCCACGGTCTTCGTCTTCTACGAGGTGTTCGGAATCCTCACGAACCTCGTCGGCGGGTTCCTGGCCGCCCGCTTCGGCCTGAAGACGACCCTCGTGATGGGCCTGTTGACCCAGACCGTCGCTCTGCTGATGCTTGGACTCGCGCCCGACGACTGGCTCGTCGTCGGGTACGTGATGGCCGCGCAGGCGCTCTCCGGCATCGCCAAGGACCTCACGAAGATGAGCTCTAAGAGCGCTGTGAAACTCGTCGCCGGAGACCAGCCGGGATCGCTCTACCGATGGGTGGCGATCCTCACCGGCTCGAAGAATGCCTTGAAGGGCGTCGGGTTCTTCCTCGGCGGCTTGCTGCTGACCGTCACGAGCTTCCAGACGGCGATGCTCCTGCTCGCTGCGCTGGTCTTCGGCACGCTCCTCGCGACGGTGCCGTTCATGAGCGGGAGCCTCGGACGGGCGGATGCCAAGGCCCGATTCCGCCAGATGTTCTCGAACGACCGTGCGGTGAACCTGCTGGCGGCGGCGCGGATCCTGCTCTTCGCCTCCCGTGACGTGTGGTTTGTGGTCGGCCTGCCGGTCTTCCTGCGCACCGTCCTGGGCTGGAGCTTCTGGGGGGTCGGCACGTTCATGGCTTTCTGGGTGATCGGCTACGGCATCGTCCAGGCGTCCGCGCCGCGCCTCATGAGCGGGCGCCGTGCCGGCCATGGCGCCCCCGACGGGCGCGTGGCAGCGCGGCTCGCCTTCGTGCTCGCCCTCTTCCCGGCGGCGATTGCGATTGCCCTCGGCGCCGGGCTCGACCCCACCGTCGTCCTCATCGGCGGGTTGATCCTCTTCGGGGTGGTCTTCGCCCTCAACAGCGCCGTGCACTCGTACCTGATCCTCGCCTACGCGGATGGGGACAAGGTCGCGATGAACGTCGGCTTCTACTACATGGCCAACGCGGGCGGGCGACTGCTCGGGACGATCCTCTCCGGCCTGCTGTACCAGTGGCGGGGACTGGAGGCCTGCCTCTGGGTATCGGCCGTGTTCGTGCTGCTGGCGGGGGCGGTGTCGCTGCTGTTGCCGCGCGAGCCCAGCGCCTAGGCGGCGCGCGTCACTCCCAGCGCAGGCGCGCCGGGGTCTCGCGCATGCGCAGGACCCGGGCGGGGACCCCGCCGACGACGGCGTCGGCGGGCACGTCGTGGGTGACGACGGCGTTCGTCCCCACGATCGCGTTGTCGCCGACGGTCACGCCGCGCAGCAGGCAGGCCCCGTAGCCGATCCAGACGTTGTGGCCCACGCGCACGTCGCGCTTATAAATGCCCTGTTCGCGGATCGGACGCTCGACCTCGACGACGCCGTGATCGAAGTCGATCAGCATCACCCGGTCGGCGAGGATGCATTCGCGGCCGATCGAGACGTGCTGGAACGCCGTGATCGTGCACTCCTGGCCGAGGACGGTCTTTGCCCCGATGCTCGCGCGCCCCTCGTGGACCCGCAGCTTGCAGCCGCGCCCGATCCACGACCAGCGCCCGAGCTCGACGACGGCGCCGCGGCCGATCTCGAAGCTCACGCCGGGGTCGATGAAGCAGAGGCCGTCGGTGCGCAGACGCCCGCGCCAGCGCAGCTTCAGCCAGGCCCAGCGCGCGATCAGGCGCAGGTACTTCGGTCGCAGCATCCCGTGGGCTGCGAGAAAGCGCATTACGGTCAGCGGGCCGCCGCACAGCGGGGCGGGAGGCCCGTGCACGATCGGCGTGTCATCCGGCGCGGCGTGGTGCTCCACGCCCGGATCGTAGAGCCCGGGGAGCCTGTCGGCGCGCCCGCTACCCTGCGCCTGCAGTGACTGACAGCGCCCCCGGCCAGTCCCTCAGCGAGCGCCTCCTAGCCGGGGATCGCCGCGCGCTGGCCCGGGCGATCACGCTCGTCGAGTCCGATGACCCGCGCGGCTGGGAGCTCGTACGCGAGGTCTACCCGCATACCGGCCGCGCCGCGATGGTCGGCCTGACCGGCGCGCCGGGAGCCGGGAAGTCGACGCTGATCAGCGCGCTGGCCAAGCACCGCCGCGAGCAGGGCCGTTCGGTCGCGGTGCTCTCGATCGACCCGTCATCGCCGTTCACCCACGGCGCGCTGCTCGGCGACAGGATCCGTCTCACCGACCACTTCCTCGACCCTGGGGTCTTCATCCGCTCGATGGCGAACCGCGGTGCGCTCGGCGGGCTCAGCGAGGCCGCCCTGCAGGCGGCGCTGCTGATGGACGGCGCCGGTCGCGATGATGTCTTCCTGGAGACGGTGGGGGTCGGCCAGGCCGAGGTGGACATCATCGACCACGCCGACACGGTCGTCCTGGTGCTGATGCCCGGTTCGGGCGACTCGATCCAGGCGCTGAAGGCCGGGATCATGGAGATCCCGGACATCATCGTCGTCAACAAGGCCGACCATCCGCTGACCGACACGATGGTCCGCGAGGTTCGGGGCGTGCTCGCACTCGGCGCCGCCGGCCACGGCCATGACGAGGCCTACTGGTCGGTGCCCGTCATCAAGACGCAGGCCCACCTCGGCGAGGGCGTGCCGGAGCTCGTCGCGCAGATCGACGCGCACCGCGCCTTCATCGATGCGGCCGGCACGCTCGCGCAGCGCCGTCGGCGCAACCTGCGCAGCGAGGTCCTCGCGATCTGCACGCACCGCCTGCGCCGTGATCTCGAGCAGCGGATCGCGGGTGACCCGCGTTTCCAGGAGCTGCTCGACGAGGTCGTCGCCCGCCGGCTGGACCCTGCGAGCGCCGCCGCCGAGATTCTCGCTCGCCTCGAGGGCTAGCGCAGCGTCGCCCAAGGCACCGGCCCGCGCGGCGGTGCCACGCCAGCACCGTCGTCGACCCGCGCGGCGACGAGGATCCAGCCGCTCAGCGCGATGCCAACGAGTGCCAGCACAGCGCCGATTCGCACCCAGCGGCGCATCGCCCAAGAGGCGAGCGCCGCCGCGCACGGCAGTGCGACCGCGAGCGTCTCACCGGGCCAGCGCGCGCCGGTTGCGGGGATCAGCAGGACCGCGGTCAGAAAGGCTGCGGCGCAGACTGCTGCCAGCAGTCCGGCAGAGACCTCGATGTCACCCTCCTGCGGGAAGGCCCGTGCGAGTCGGTCGCGCCGCGAGCGCCACAGCAGCGCGATCGAGCCCGCGCAGAGCAGCAGGACGGGGCCGTAGAGCAGGATGCCGCCGGGCGGGGTCACCAGCAGGCGCCAGAGGCGCGTGAGGCGCTCGAGGTAGTCGCCGAGCCCTGCGGCCCCGGTCGGGCCGTGGGGGAGCACCGACGAGGCGTATGCCGTCAGGCCGCCTTGGAGCCGGTCGTTGACGGTGATGTAGACGATCACCGAGATCAGCAGGATCTCGGTGGCTGCGATGCCGGTCCACGCTCGGCGTCGGCGCCCGAGCCAGCGAACCAGCGCGACGGAGACGACGGCCGCCGGGATCGCGGCCGGACCGCTCAGCCAGATCACCGGAGCGAGTAGCACCGCGCAGCCGACGGCCGGGCCGCCCAGCGGGTTGTCGCGCACCCGCAGCGCCAGCAGCGCGGCCGCGGCGATCAGCGTCGCGCAGGTCATCGTGGGCGAGATCGTCGTCGCGCCGAGCACCGCGGGCGGCGCGAGTCCGATCGCGAGGACACTTGCGCTCGCCCATGGATCGGGGACCAGTCTGCGCGCCAGCGCCGTCGCGACTGCGAAGCCGAGCGCGGCGATCAGCGCGAGGAAGAGCTCGACGGCGATGCGACCGCCGAGCGCATAGGCCGGGGCGAGCAGCGCGGGGAAGACGACGCCGTGCGGCTCGATCAGCCGGCCCTCGACGGCGAGCGCGCTGGGGGTGAGTGCCCCGGGGCGCAGATCGCGCCACGCGCGCTGTCGGTACTGGTTGGCGAGGTCGGCGTCACCGTCCTCCACGATCGACTGCGTCGTGAGCAGGATGTGGGCCTCACCGGCACGCAGGTCGGACCCCGGCTCCGACGGGATGCCGGTCCCCGCCGCGTAGACCGCGAAGAGGATCAGCCCGACGAGCAGCGTCCAGCGCCGGGCGCCGCCCCTGCGTCCGCGGGCGATGCGGGCCGGATCGAGCCGCCGCGGCGCTCGTCCGGCGTTCGCGGTCACCCGTTCCCCGCCACGTCCTCGGCGAGCGCTGTCAGCAGGCGCACGCCGAAGCCCGTGCCGCCCTTCCCGAAGTAGGGCACGCCGACATCGTCGGCCATGCCCGCGATGTCGAGATGACACCAAGGCACATCGCCGGCGAAGTGATGGAGGAACTCCGCCCCGATCGCGGGCTGCGCCTTGCGATCGCGTCCGGTGTTCACGAGGTCGGCGTAGGTGCCCTGCACTCCCTTTGCGTAACGCTCGTGCAGCGGCATCCGCCAGACCGCCTCGCCTGCGCGATCGGCGGCCGCTGCGACCTGCCCCCACCACGCGTCGTCGCTCGCGAAGCCCCCGGCGTAGACGGAGCCCAGCGCCGTCACGATCCCGCCGGTGAGCGTCGCCACGTCGACGAGTCGCTCGGCCCCAAGCTCGCGCGCGAGCAGCAGGCAGTCTGCGAGCACGAGCCGTCCCTCCGCATCGGTGTTGTCGACCTCGATCGACGTTCCGTCCATCGCCCGCACGATGTCGCCGGGCTTCACTGCCTTGCCCGACGTCACGTTCTCCGTCGCGCCGATCACCGCGATGACCCGCACCGGAATCTCGAGCGCTGCGATCACGCCCATCGCCTCCAGTACGGCTGCGCCGCCGGACATGTCGAACTTCATCTTCGCCATGCCGGCTGCGGGCTTGATTGAGACCCCGCCGGTGTCGAAGGTGACGGCCTTGCCGACCAGCCCGAGCGCCGGTCCGCGGGCGTGTTTCGGCGTGTGGTGCATCACGATGGCGCGCGGCTCCTGCGCGCTTCCCTGTGCGACGCAGGCGAAGGCGCCCATGCCCCGCGCCTCGATCTGCTCGCGCCCGAGCGCCTCGAAGGTGAGTCCGGGCGTCGATGCGACGAGCTCGGCCGCCCGCTCGGCGAGGGCACTCGGGGTGAGGTCATTGGAGGGGCGGTTCTGCAGATCCCGGGCGGCGTTCTGCGCGCGCGTGACGGTCACGGCGCGCGCGGCGAACGCCCCGAGGTCGCGCCCGGCGCTGAGGATCAGCCGTTGCGGCCCGCCGGGGCGCTCGTCCTCGTTCCGCTGGCTGCGGAAGCGGTCGAACCGGTAGGCGGAGAGCAGACTTCCTTCGATGAGCGCGCCGGCGAGTGCGTCCTCGCACCGGTGCGGAAGCTGCCAGCAGAGCGCCTCCGATCCGAGCTCTGCCGCGCGCGCACAGACACGGTGTGCGGCCATCCGCGCCGCCTCTGGATCGAAGGCGTCGCGCTTTCCGAGCCCGATCACGATCCAGCGCAGGCCGTCGGCGTGCGTGACGGCGATCTGGCCGGTTGCGGCGCGAGCCTCGCCTGCGGCCAACAGCGCGGCGATCGCGCCACCGGCTGCGTCGGGATCAGGATCCTCCCCGGCGAAGATCCCGAGCGCGACGGTATCGGCGCCCGATTCGGCAGGCGGGTTCGTGGTGGCGACGACGTCCATACGGCGATCCTACGTCGCGCGATCCCGACTACCATTCACGCCCCGTCACTCGTTCCGGAGACCCCATGCCCAAGACCGTCATCCTCGGCACCGCCCGCACCCCCATCGGCAAGCTCGGCGGCGCGCTCAGCAGCGTGCCGGCCGTCGAACTCGGCGGGACGGCCATGGCGGCGGCGCTGGAGCGTGCCGATGTCGCTCCGGAGCAGGTCGATCACGTTGTGATGGGCCAGGTCGTCCAGGCCGGGGTCGGCATGATCCCGTCCCGCCAGGCGCAGATTCGTGCCGGCGTGCCGAAGGAGATTTCCTCGGAGACGATCAACAAGGTCTGCGCATCGAGCGTGCGTTCCGCGGTCATCCTCGACCAGGCGATCCGCGCCGGCGACGTCGAAGTCGGTCTCGGTGGCGGCATGGAGTCGATGTCGCTCGCGCCGTATCTGCTCCCGGGCGCTCGTCAGGGCTTCCGCCTGGGTGACGTGAAGGCGCTCGACGCGATGCAGCACGACGGACTGACGAACTCCTTCACGGGCAAGGCGATGTTCGTCGAGGCGACCGAGGTCGGCGCCGAGCTCGGTCTGCCCCGCGAGGAACTCGACCGGTACGCGCTGCGCTCCCAGCAGCGGGTCGCCGCCGCGGCCGACGCCGGGATCCTCGCGCAGGAGATCGTCCCCGTCACGATCAAGGGCCGCAAGGGCGACACCGTGATCGACACCGACGAGGCGCCCCGTCGCGAGACGACCCTCGAGTCGCTCCAGGCGCTGCCGCCGCTCGTCGGTCCTGAGGGCAGCCACACCGCCGGCAACTCACCCGGGATCAACGACGGCGCAGCCTCCTTCGTCCTGGCGTCCGATGCATGGGCGGCCGCGCACGGCAAGGAGGCGCTCGGTGAGATCGTCGGTCACGCGCAGTCCGCCAACGACTTCGCCTACCTGGCGACGACGCCGGGGAGCGCCGCCCTCAAGGCGCTCGAGAAGGCTGGCCTCACGCCGCAGGACGTCGATCTCTGGGAGATCAATGAGGCGTTCGCCTCGGTGGCCGTCAACTCGATCAAGATGCTCGGGATCGACGAGGATTGCGTCAACGTCAATGGCGGCGCGATCGCGCTCGGCCACCCGATCGCGGCCTCCGGCGCGCGGATCATCGGCACGCTCGTGCACGAGCTGCGCCGCCGCGGCGGTGGGCTCGGCTGCGTGGCGATCTGCTCGGGCGGCGGGCAGGGCGACGCCATCCTGATCCGCGTCCCGGCCTCCTGAGCGCAGCGATGACCGAAGGCGTCGGGGTCCCCGCCGCCTTCTTCGATCTGGACCGGACGCTCGTCACCGGGTCGTCGGGCGTCTTCTGGGCCCGTGCGGCCCGTGACG
>WLNG01000060.1 GCA_009699915.1 Actinomycetota bacterium | reverse complement strand
TGCCGGTTGATGCGCAGGTGCTCCCCCGTCGAGATGTTCTCCGGGTGCGCGGGGCCGGTGTTCATCGTCGCCATCGACCCGTGGAATGCCGTCGCGACCGGGGCGTCGGTGATCGTCGCCATCCAGCGCGCGAAGCTGACGTCGTCGAGGTCGTCCACCTCCGCGTCATCGAGCCGCATCATGGCGCTGGAGATCTCGCGCACGTCCCGGAACTCCTCCGGGCTCATCCACGCGAACCGCTCGCCGCGGACGATGGGGAAGAGCGTCCCCTCGTGGTCCCACCAGGCGCCGACGTTCGGGCGGATTTCGATCTCGGCGCCGCACAGCCGCGCGACGTGCGAGACACGCAGCATGTCGGAGCCCGCGATCCCGTGTTCACCGAGTTCGAAGTGGTAGCCGCGCAGCGCTCCGCCCGTGACCGCCGTCGCCAGGTCTGGGTCGTCCTTGGTGAGGACCTGCGCCCCGGCCCCCTCGAACTCCGTGACGAGATCCGCCAGGGACGCGAATTCGTCTCCCGCGAAGGTCCGCGCGCGACCGCCGATGCGCGCTCCGGACTCGATCAGGAGCGTCTCCCGGCCGCGTGCGGCGAGCAGCGCCGCGGCGCTCGTTCCGCCGGGGCCTGCGCCGATGACGATCGTGTCGTAGCTCACGTGCGCTCCATTCCCAAAGCTCCCAACCAACCGTACGGTAGGATACTTCTCGAACGCCGTGTGACCGGCCTGGCGATACACCCGTCGAGCATCATCCAGCGCGCCGGGACACTGCATCCGGGGCGCGAGGCGATCGTCTGGGGCTCCGAGCGGGTGACCTACGGCGAGCTGGCCCATCGCGCTGACGAGCTCGGCGCGCGGCTCGGCGCCGGAGGCGTCACGCCCGGGGCGCGCATTGCCCTGATCGGCCGCAACTCGGTCGGCTATGCGGTCGCGCTGCTGGGCCTCGCCCGCCACGGCTTCACGAGCGTGCCGCTGAATTGGCGGCTTCCCGGCCCTCTGCTCGCCGAGACGGCCGCGAAGTACCGGCCCGAGGCGCTGCTCTTCACGCCCGACTTCGCGCAGATGGCGCACGAGGTCGCGGCCGCGGTCCCCGGCATCCGGGTCGTCCTCTGCGTGGATCCCGACGACGGCGAGCGGGCCGAGGGCGGGCGGGCCGAGGCGCTGCTCGCCGGCGTCTCACGCGAGCCGCAGCGCGATGACGTCTTCGCGTTCATCTCCACCGGCGGGACGGAGGGCGTCCCGAAGGGCGTCCCGGTCACGAACGCGATGCTCGAGGCGTCCGTCCTCTCGATGCTCACTGTCGAGCCGCTGGACGAGACCGATGTCGTGATGGTCCTGCCGCAGATGTTCCACAATCCGCACCTCTACCTCATCGGCCCGCTCCTGGTTGGAGGCCGGCTCGTCGTGCCGGAGATGGAGAGCTTCGATGCGGAGCTGCTGCTGCGCACGGTCGAGACGGAGGGCGTCGGCCGCTTCATCGGGGTCGCGACGATGATGAACTTCCTGCTCGACGCGCAGGAGCGCCTCGGTGCAGACCTGGGCAGCCTGCGGACGATCAGCTACGGCGGGGCGCCGTTCCCGGCGCGCCTGATCGAGCGGATCATGCGCGTCTTCGACTGCGACCTGCTCCAGCTCTACGGGCAGACGGAGACCTCCGTGCTGATCAGCGCACTGACGCCGGCGGATCACCGCGCCGCGCTCTCAGACCCTGATCGCGCCCACCTCGTGCGTTCCGCGGGGCGCCCCGTGCCGCTCGTCGAGGCGCGCGTCGTGGACGACGAGGGCCGCGACTGCCCGCAGGACCGCGCAACCGTCGGTGAGATCCTCGTCCGCTCGCCAAGCGTCATGCACGGTTACCACGAAGACCCCGAGCGCACGGCGCAGAAGCTCGTAGACGGCTGGTGCCTGACCGGCGACCTCGCGACCTGGGATGAGGACGGCTACCTCTATATCGTCGATCGCCGCAACGACCTCATCCGCAGCGGCGGGGAGAGCGTCTTCCCCAGCGCGGTCGAGACGGTCATCCGCGAGCTGCCCGCTGTGCAGGAGGTCGTCGTGATCGGCACGCCGGACGAGGTCTGGGGCCAGATCGTGACCGCCGTCGTCTTGCCGCGTGAGGGGGCGAGCATCACCGAGGCCGAGATCACCGCGCTCTGCGGCAAGCGCCTTGCGAGTTACATGCGCCCGCGCATCGTCCACATCGCCGCCGACCTGCCGCGCAACCCCTCCGGGAAGGTGCTGCGCGGCGAGGTCAAGGAGATCTACTCGGCCAGCTCCACGTCGTCGTAGGGGGCGTCGTCGCCGACGGTGACCTCGCCGTCGAGCGCCCGTGCGCAGCCCGGGCAGCAGTAGGAGCGGAAGTACACCGGCGCGTCCACGTACCGCGCCGGGTCGTCGATCTGGCTGTTCACCTCTTCGACGGAGAGGGCGACCGAGGCGGCGCGGGTCTTCCAGCCCGCGAGCGCGCCGAGCGACGTGCCGCAGCTGCGGCAGGCGACCTCGTCGCCGTGCTCGCCGCGCAGTACCTCAAGCGTCGGGCCGAGGTTCAGAACGTGCTCGCCCTGCGCCTTCGCGGGGCGCTTCTCACCCGGGCCCAGGCGCGCCGCGCGCATCTCATCTCGCAGCGAGGCGGTCGCCTGCTCATCCACGGCTTCGCCGACGAGCACGACGCCGTAGAAGCGCCGCGCGTCGTCGGCGGGAAGCAGATCGCGCGTGACGTCGCGCAGCACCGCCTCGGGCTCGCGCTCGAGCGGGTCCCCGAAGCCGCCGCCGGCGGCCCAGCGGACCTCCCAGACATCGTCCGGATACTGGAGGATGTCGCGCACCTTCGGCGCGATCCACTCGACCTCGCCGCCGAGCTCGTCGAGGCTCTGCGGGATGCGGCCCTCCTGCAAACGCGCGCGCACGTCGGTGCTGCGCTTGAGCAGGTCGCGGTTCGTCGCCCCGGGGTGCCCGCCCCAGAGACCGAGACTCGTCGGGATCGCCATGCCGGAGGTCGCCGTGTAGTGGTCGATGACGTCCGCGCGGTGCGGGGTGTAGGCGAAGATCCCGCTGTTCCCGCCGCGGAACCGCCCGGCGCCGCCGGAACCCGGCAGCTCGCGGCGGTAGAGGAAGAGGATCGGGAAGTACTGCTCGGAGAACTCGACGTTCGGGGCGAGCGCGAGGGCGTCGTACACCGTTCCGCCCGTGTCCTCGCCGTCGGCGTTGCGGAATGCGCCGAGGCCGCCGGCCATCGGCTCCATGTGAATCGTCCCGAAGTAGTTGCCGGACTGATCCACGCCCGAGAGCGCCGAGATCGGGTAGATGCTCGTGCCGGCGACGGCGAAGACATCCTGGCTCTCGTCGTCCACGGTGGAGAGCATCCGCGAGAGCGACGCGGATGCGAGGCTGCCGGCCTGGCAGATCCCGATGCCGGGGTTGCCGGTCGCGGCCGGGTGCGAGGCGCACATCATCGATCCGGCGAGCGGACGGAATTCGGCGCAGCGTAGAGCCCCGCCGAGCGCGTACATCGTGTCGTCACAGAGCAGCCGTACGAGCGGCGGCATGATCCCTGAACGCCATGCGGCGTAGCTGATGCTCAGCACCCCCGCCTGCGGGCTCGTGCCCTCTTGGTCGAAGACGATGCGCCGGCCGGTCTTCGTGACGTTCAGCTGCGTCGTGTAGACCTGGCGGTCGCCGGGAAGCGCCGACTCGACATAGCCGCGCGTGCTCCAGCGCCCGTCGGGGATCGCCTCCAGCCGCCGCGCGAAGGCCCGCTCGCCGTCATCGAGGACCTTGCGCATCGCGGCCTTCACCGTGCCCGCGCCGTAGGCCTCCACGAGCGAGAGCACACGGGCCTTGGAGTAGTTGCATCCGGCGATCTGGCTGCGGAAGTCGAGCTCCAGGAGGTGCGGCGTGCGCGACTTGCGCAGGTACCAGTCGAGCAGGTCGCGCCGGACCTCGCCCTCGCCTGAGACGATCTTCACCGGGGGGATCGGGTCGGCCTCCTCGAAGCGGTTGCGCGCATCCGGGCTGTAGCCGCCCGGCGCCGTGCCGCCCATGTCGTACTGGTGAAAGGTGCTCGCCGCCCAGCAAAAGAGCCGCCCGTCAACGAAGATCGGCATCGCCATGATCGTGTCGGTCACGTGCGAGGCGCCGACGAACGGGTCGTTGGAGAGAAAGATGTCGCCATCGGCGATCCCCGGATCGGCGCTGCGGAACTCGAGGATCCACTTCACCGTGAGGTCCACTACGACGGCGAGGTTGAGGTTGTACGGACCGGTGTAGAGGTACTCGGCGTCCTCGGTCAGCAGGACGGTGTTGAGGTCGTGCGCATACTGCGCGATCGGTGAGCCCGAGACGCGCTGGATGATCTCGCCGGCCTCGACGTTGATGTTCCACAGCGACGAGCGGATCACCTCGTAGGTGACCGGGTCGATCTCCGTGTCGGCTTCGCGATGGAGGACGACCGAGGGATCGATCGCGATCGGTCCCTCGGGCACGTAGCACTCATTGATGCCATCGAAGACGGTCATGCGTTCTGGCTCCTCTCGCAGACGAAGTTGCCGTAGGGGTCCACGATGAGCAGGTCGGAGGTGTGCAGGACGACGGTCGTCTCCGCCAGTTCGATGATCGCCGGGCCACTGACGCGGTTGCCGGTCCGCAGCTCGGCTCCACGCCAGACCGAGAAATCGGTGAACGCGCCGAGCACGGCGTCCCAGGCGCGGCGGGCGCCCGCGGCCGCTGATGCCGCCACCTCGGCTCCCTCATCCTCGCCGCGCGCGAGCTCGGGCTTCGGCTTGCGGCCGACCGCCCGGATGCGGATCTCGGTCATCTCGATTCCCGCGCTGCGGTGGCCGGTGCCCTTGCCGTAAAGCCGCTCGTACTTCGCCTCGAAGTCATCCTCGAGTCGGCCGAGCAGCTCAGCGGAGAACGCGCCCTCCCCGACGGGGGTCTCGACGACGTTCACCTGGCCGCCGTACTTGAGGTCGGCGAAGCGGTTGATCTGGATGTCCTTCGGGTCGACGTCGTCGAGCGCAAGCCGGGTGCGCGCGCGCGCCTCCAGCTCACCGTAAGCCTCGGCGAACTCCTCGGTCGAGAACGGCGCCACGCGGATCAGCGAGCGCTCGTGGACGTAGAGGAGGTCGGAGGAGGCGGCGCCCAGGGCGGACCAGACGCTCGCGGTGTCACCGAGGGGCACGACCAGCCGCGGCGACCCGAGCATCGCCGTGTACTCGGTCGCATGAAGCCCGGCCGCACCGCCGCAGGAGAACACGCTGAAATCGCGCGGGTGGTACCCGCGCTCGATCGTGAGCTTGCGGATGAGGTCGGCCATCTGGTGGTTGACGATCCTCGTCGCTGCGACGGCGGTCTCCTCGACGCTCATGCCGACACGGTCGCCGACGGAGGCCATCGCTGCGTGGGCCGCGCCGACGTCGAGATCCAGCGCGCCTCCGAGGAAGTAATCCGGGTTCAGGTAGCCGAGCACGAGATTCGCGTCGCTGATCGTCGGACTCGTGCCGCCCCGCCCGTAGCACGCGGGACCGGGCCGAGCCCCCGCGCTCTGCGGACCGACGCGGACGGTCTCGCCGAAGTCGTCCACCCAGATGATCGAGCCTCCCCCCGAGCCGATCGACTGCACGTCGACGATCGGGATGAAGAACTCGTACTGGTTCACGACGCTGGTCGCCGCGTATCGGGGCGCTCCATCGGTGACGAGGCCCACGTCGAAGGACGTGCCGCCCATATCGGTGACGATGATGTCCCCGAACGGCTTGGCCGACTCGAGCTGCGCGGCTGCGACGACGCCGCCCACCGGTCCCGACCCGAGCAGGAGGACGGGATCCTCGGCAGCCGCCTCGGCCGGGAGAACCCCGCCCGCGCACTCGACGATGTAGAGCGGCCGGTCGTAGCCGAGGTCGGCGAGGCGCCCCGTCATGCGGTTGATGTAGGCCGCCGTCGTCGGCCCGACGAACGCGTTGATCGCGACCGCCGCAGTGCGCTCGTACTCACCCCACTTGGGGACCAGCTCGCTCGACGTCGTGACGAAGAGGTCCGGCGCCATCTCCTCGACGAGCTCCCGCACGCGCAGCTCGTGCGACGGGTTGATGAACGACCAGAGGAACGAGATGGCGATCGCCTCAACCTCGGCGTCCACCAGCCGGCGGATCGCCTCGCGGGCGCCGTCCTCGTCGAGCCGGACGACGACCTCGCCCTTGCTGTCGACGCGCTCGTCCACCTCCTCGATGCGCGAGCGTGGGACGATCGGCTCGGGCTTGCGCGAGGCGCTCAGGCGGACGATCTCCTCCACCGACCGCCCCTTCACGCGCCCGATGCTGCGCATCATCGGGAGCACGTCGCGGTGCCCGCGCGTGGTGATCAGCCCGACCTTCGCCCCATTGAGCTGCACCATCGCATTCGTCGCGACGGTCGTGCCGTGGATGACGTGGCTGGTCCTCGCGAGTAGATCCTCGAGGCCGAGCCCCGCCGCCTCTGCCGCAGCCGAGAGGGCGTCGAAGAAGCCGTCCTCGAAGCCGGGCGGCGTGGACGAGCGCTTGCCGAGATGGATGCGGCCATCGGGATCGAGGACGACGGCGTCGGTGAACGTCCCGCCGATGTCCACGCCACAGACGTAGCTCATGCGCTGACGCCTCCTGATTGGGGGTTGAGTGCGGACTCGCAGTCCCACGAGGCGTCCGGGCCGGCGAAGTCGCGCCGGATGGTCGCCACGTCCGGTTTGCCGGAGGCCGTCCGCGGGAGCGCGTCGACGAACTGGATGTACCGCGGGGCCTTAAACGGGGCCATCTGTGCCAGGCAGTGGGCGCGCAGTGCAGCGGGGTCGGCCTCGGCGCCCGGCCGGGTGACAACGAGGGCCTTGACCTCCTCCTCGCGGACCCGGTCGGGCACGGCCAGGGCAGCGGCATCGACGACGTCGGGGTGCCCGAGCAGAACGAGCTCGACCTCCTCGGCGGCGACGTTCTCACCGGAGCGCTTGATCATGTTCTTCTCACGCCCGCGGAAGAAGACTCGGCCGTCCTCGTCGACGAGGCCGAGGTCACCCGTGGCGATCCAACCTCCCGGGCGCAGCGTCCGGCTCGTCGCCTCCGCGTCGCCGAGGTACTCCGACATCGTGCTCGGGCCTGAGAGCTCGATCTCGCCGACCTCGCCGGCCGGCAGGACCTCGCCGCCCCGCGTGATCCGCACGGCGTCTGCTGCGGTGTAGGGGCGGCCCACGTAGCCGGGCTCGTACGCCGTCATGGCCACGTCGATCGTGCCGCGGCCGTTGTTCTCCGTCAGGCCGTAGTACGTCCCCAGCGGCAGGCCGAGCCGTCCGCGACCCAGCTCCCACGTATCGGGGCGCAGGTTGCTCAGCACGTGCCGGAAGGGCGCGGTGGACGGCGGCTCGCCGCCCCGCGCGGCGACCATCTCGATGAACGCGAGCCCCGTCGTCCAGATTGTCGGCCGCCAGCGCTCGACGTCATCCCAGAAGCGCCCGGCCGAGAAGGCGCCGGGGATCGTCAGCGAGGCGCCCGTCGCGAGCGCCGGCAGCACGGCCGTGGACCAGCCGCCGACGTGGAAGAGGGGCGAGAGCAGCAGGAAGCGGTCCGCCGCGCCGACACCGAGGACCGAAGCGAGATCGCGACCCATGCTCGCGTGCGCCCGATGCGTGAT
>WLNG01000006.1 GCA_009699915.1 Actinomycetota bacterium | reverse complement strand
GATCAGACACCGCGATGATGTCAAAACCCGACGCATCAGCCAACGCCGAAAACTCAAGCAACTCACGCGGCCCAAACTGCTCAGCCGACGCCTTATATCCAATCCGAATAGGCATGTGTTCTCCCTCCCGGCCCGCAGCCAGAAACAAATCTATAAAAGCGCTGAAAACGTGATAGGCATCGTATAGAAACGATGCTCAGAATGCGTGGTTCTGACCCTCGAAGACGGCGCTCACCGAGTCGTTGCGGAAGATGTGCCCCATCGAGTCGGCCAGCAGCTGAGCGCAGGTCAAGACCTCGACCTTCGACGGCAGTGGGTTGGGCGGCATGACGGTATCGGTGACGACGACGCGCTCGAGCGGAGCGGCCGCGAGATTCTCGGCCGCACGACCGCTGAAGATGCCGTGTGTCGCCGCAGCGAGGACCTGCGCAGCGCCCGCCTCGAGAACCGCCTCCGCGGCGACCTTCAAGGTGCCGGCGGTGTCGATGATGTCGTCGAGAATCACGGCAGTCCGGCCCTCGACCTCGCCGATGATGCGGCCGACGCGCGCCTCCTGTTGGGCGGGGCGTTCCTTGTCGAGGATGGCGAGATCGGCACCGATGCGGTCGGCGAAGCGCTTATTGAGCTTCACACGCCCGGCATCAGGAGAGACGATCACCACCTCCTGCTCGAAGGGGATCGCAGCGATGTGGTCGGCCAGCAGCGTCAGCGCGGTCATGTGATCGACCGGGATGCGGAAGAACCCCTGGAGCTGACCGGCGTGGAGGTCCATCGCCAGGACCCGGTCGGCACCGGCGGCCTCGAGCATGCGCGCCACCAGCCGCGCACTGATCGGCTCGCGCGGAGCGCTCTTCTTGTCCTGACGCGAATAGCCGTACCACGGACAGACCGCGATCACCCGATGCGCCGACGCGCCGACGGCCGCATCGATCATCACGAGCAGCTCCATCAGCGCATCGTTGGTGCTCACGCCGGTGTCGTCGTTCGCGCAGATCGGCTGGACGATGAAAACGTCCGCGCCGCGGATCGACTCCCCGAAGCGGGCGTAGACCTCACCGTTGGAGAAGGTCTTGAGCGTCACCGGCCCGAGCCCTACGCCCATGCGCTCGGCGATCTGCTCGGCCAGCGCCGGATGCGCCCGGCCGGAGAAGACCATCATGCGCTTCGCATGTCGCGTGGACATGCTCGTGAGAAGCGGCCCGGTCATCGATGCAGGTCAGTCGGCAGCGGCCGCACACGGCCGCTCGATGAAGTGCTCTCGGGCGAGCGCGTACGCGTCACGCAGGTCGGACCCCTCGTATGTGATCGTCGCGGCCGAGCGGGCCGAGTCAGAGCCATTGATCGCAACGGTCTTCGGGAGGTGCTCGAAGAGCGGAATGTCCGATGCGGAGTCACCGTAAGCGATCACGTCGTCCGGGCCGAGGTCGTACCGCGTCATCAGTGCGGTCGCGACGTCGATCTTGCTCTCGGGCGTCATGACCTGCTCAGGGATCGGCGGGATGCCGCCATACACCTCTGCTCCGTGCACCGAGCCGGCCCCCCACGCAAGCAGGCGGTCGGCATAAAACTGGGGCGAGAGCGTGATCACCGCGCTGTACTCGCCCCTGGTGGCGATGTCCGCGAAGACCGCAGGGACGCCGGCGATCCACTCGCCCGCGGCGAAGACGAGGTCGACGTCGGCCTCCGTAAGCCCCTCCCAGAGCGGGAGGCAGAGCTCGTAGAAGGCGACGTGACCGACCTCACCGCGACTCCACGCCTGCTCGATCTCGTTCACACGCTCGATCTGGCCGAGGTGCCGGGAGATGTCCAGACAGGCAGAACCGCGGACGAGGGTTCCGTCCATGTCAAAGATGTGGAGTGTGCTCATCGAAGAGACCGCGCACGAGGCCCCGCCCGTCCGCCGCGCTCCAGTCTGCGCGGCGGACGGACGGAGATCGCCGAGATCAGACCGAGACGGCCTCGCCGCGAGCCTCGCGCATCGGGGCGATGACCTCGTGATACCAAGCCTCGGGCACAGGGAGCTCGCTCTGGGTGATGAGCTCGGTGAAGTCCCACTTCTTGAGCAGCTGCCCGTTGCGGAACACGGGCTGCAGGATGTTCTCGTCCGGCGGGCAGGACTCGCGTGAGACGGTCTCGTACTCGCCGTTCTCGTACTTGAGCGCGAGCCGGCCCTTCTTCGAGGCCTTGAACGCGGCGCCGGTCGGCTGCTTGTAGATGTCCCGCCACTCGCCGTTCACGCAGACGGCGCTCGCCTTCTGCCCGAAGTTCATCGTGTCGCGGTTGACGTGCTGCAGCAGGCCGCCGCCCATGCCGAAGATGGCGTTGTCCGCGGCGAAGCCGCGGCGCTCCATCTCGATATAGACCTCCCGCAGGCTCGAGAAGGTGACGCCGTCACCCTGAACCACGCGGATGTAGGGCGGCAGGATCTTGTAGCCCTTGCTGTTGGTCTCGTAGCCGAAAGCATCCATCAGCCACTCGGTCGTATCGGCCGTGACCTCGACGATGTCGCCGGAGTCCGGACGCGCGCCGACGAGCCCCGGGAAGTTCATGATGTCTTCCTTCAGCTCCTTGCCGATGATGTTCTTGACCGCGTTCTCGTGGTCGTACGTGTCGGTCAGCAGCAGCGCGACGCCGTTCTCCTTATACGTCTCGAGCATGTTGCGCATCGCTGCGGCCTCGTTGTCACGGCCCCACGCGCAGAATCCGGCGTGCTCGGAGTTCGGGCCCGAGTTCGACGGATCGACCGCGTTGTACCACTTCTTGGCCGCGATGATCCCCGGAACCGTGTCGCTCTGGTTGAAGTTGACCAGGTGCGCCAGGCCGCCGAGCGCCGCCGACTGCTGCGAGCTCACGCCGCGCGCGCCGTAGTCATGGAGCATGTGGCGCAGGAGATGCGTGTTGTCGGATGTCGTCTCAAGGGCCTCCTTGATGACCTGCTTGCAGAGCCAGCTCAGCGTGCCGATCGTGGTCGGGTACCAGACGGCGCGCAGCAGCGCGGTCTCGAAGAAGCTCGTCGCCCAGAAGTACTTCGGGTCGGTGTTGATGAGCTGCACGAGGACGTTGCGGGCGGGCAGAACGGTCCCTTCAGGGACGGCCTCGATCTCGACCGGCAGGAGGCCGCCGTGATCGTTGAGAATGCCCATCCAGTTCTCACGGTTGAAGTGCATCCCCTGCTCGCGACAGGTGAGCTCGGCCTCATCGATGTCCTCGAGGGTCACCGGGCGCATCAGGTAATCGCGCAGGAAGGCCTGGAGGCCGACGAACATGGTCAGCGGGAAGTCGCCACCACGCGACTCGATGTAGCTCGAGACGTACTCGGTCCCCTGCGGGTACAGCGAGTAGTGGCAGTGCTTGTAGTTGTCGGTGTTGATGATGATGTTGTCGAAAGAGCTACCGAGTGACATCCGCGTACATCCTTCTTCTCAGGGGTGGTCTAGATCGGCACCGGTCCGGCACAGAGCCACCGGCATGCTGAACCGTCTCACGTCGTCTTGACTGTTCATGAACAACAGGCACGAGCGGCATCCGATCCGCCTCGCGCGGTCAACACTATTAACGTTTCTACAGGGTCGCGTCAAGTACCTCGGGATTGGGATCGGCTAGCGGCCGGTCCCGAAGCCCTAGGCTCAGTCCGGCTCGGCGGGGAGGTCCCCGACGACCTTGCGGTAGGTGTCCTTCAGCGCGATGCGCCCATCGGCGATCTCGAAGATGTCGCAGCCGCGCACAAAGCTCACCGAACCGTCGGGCTGCGGGACGTGGACCGTCCAACGGGTCACCGCGAAGTCGTCAGCCGCGAGTGTCACCTCGCTATCGGTATGCAGCACCGGCGCGTCGGCTGGACCGAGGAAGAGCCGGAAGCCGTGCCGAACCTCGTCGCGCCCCTCGAAGGTCGTTCCGGGCTCGGTCCCGAGCGACGCCCGAAAACGGCAGTCATCGCTCATCAGCTCCATCAGGCGATCCAGATCGCGCGCAGCCCAGGCCTGCGCGAAATCGTCGATCAATGCTCTGGTTCGTGCCGACACGTGTCGCTCCTCTCTCTCATTCGAGCGCCGCGGAACGCGGCATTCCCGCGCGGGCGCCAACCGAGCCGACCGAGATGGCGGCGGCAGCTCCGGCATATCTGACCGCTTCCTCAAGCGGCGCCCCGCCGGCGAGCCTGGCCGCGAGGACCCCATTGAAGGTGTCCCCGGCTCCCGTCGTGTCGCGGACCTCAACCCCCGGAACGGCCGCAACCGCGACGACCGGTTCCCCGGGGCGTGCGATCAGGGCGCCGTCGCCGCCGAGCGTGACGATCACAGGGGCACCGGTACGGCCGGCAACCCATGGGGCGAGCGCCGCGGCGGCAGCCACCTGGTTGGGCGCATCATCGACCGGCGGCGCCGAGAGCGATGCGGCGAGATCCATCAGCTCGCTGGCGTTCGGCGTGAGGATCGGTCCATGCCCCAGCACCGCGAGCACCGCGGCGGTCACCGGCGCAGGGTTGAGGACACACGGAATCGCGGCGGCGCAGGCCTCCTCGACGGCGACCGCAACCGCGGCATCGGAGATCTCGGTGCTGACCAGCACACAACGGGCGCCGGGAAGGACAGCCCTGAGGCTTGAGCGCGTGTGTTCGGCGTCGAGCCTCGCGTTGGCCCCGGCCCCGACGGCGATCTGATTCTCGCCCCGGGCATCGACGACGATGAGCGCAACGCCGGTGGAGGCATCCGCAAGGGCGCAGACGCCGCTCACGTCGATGCCCTCGTCGCGCAGCTCGTCGAGCGCCTGACTGCCCATCTCGTCGGCACCGACGGCGCCCACGAGCCAGACCGGAGCGCCGATCCGCGCAGCGGCGACCGCGGCGTTGGCGCCCTTCCCGCCACCGTGGCGCTGGAGATCGCCCCCAACCACGGTCTCGCCGGGCGCGGGCAACCGCGGAGCAGGAACCACAAGATCGACGTTCACCGCGCCGACGACGACCGTGGGGCCAACCATCGGATTGGAATCCGCGTCGCTCATCCGCGCGGCGCCGGTCCAACCGATTCGCGCAGCAGCAGCTCGGCGGGGAGCGGCTCGCTGTATTCGTCGCCATCAGACGATCGGCCATCGATCAGTTCGAAGAGCAGGCGTGCAGCCATGGCGCCCATCTCGGCGGCCGGCTGACGGACGGTCGTCAGGCGCGGCGTGAGCAGCGCGGCGATCGGGAGGTCGTCGAACCCGGCGATGCTGACATCCTCGGGGACGCGCAGGCCCTCGCGCTTGCAGTACTCGAGCGCGCCGATGGCCATCAGGTCGTTGGCGCACAGGAGCGCGGTCGGTCTCGGTCCGGCGCAGGTGAGGGCCTCCTCCGCGAGCCGCTCGCCCGATGCCATGCGGTAGTCGCCGGTGTAGACCGGGACCTCATCCGGGTCGATCCCCGCGCCGGCGAAGGCCTCGCGATACCCGGCAAGACGCTGTTCCGCGGTCCACAACGCCGCCGGGCCACCGATGACTGCGAGCTGCCGATGCCCCATCTGCAGCACCGAAGCGGCGATCTCGCGAGCTCCGCGACGCCCGTCGGCCACGACCGACGGCAGGTCGAATCCGGCGATCTGCTCATCGACCAGCACGATGTGACCAGAGTCGGCGAGTTCGAGAATCTCGCGTGGGGCGGTGCCGGTCCCGGAGAGGTAGACGACCCCGTCGAGACGCTGGCCGCGCAGCAGTGCGGCGTGCTGTGCCTCAGGGACGTCGGTCGCCCCCGGGACGCAGAGCACGACGAGCACCCCGCGGGCCGACGCCTCGCGTTCGACACCCTCGGCCACCAGCGCGAAGAACTGGTTCGAGAGGTCGGGGACGACCAGCCCGATCGTCGATGCCGAGCGCCGCTTGAGGCTGCGCGCCGACTCGTTTGGGGTGTACTCGAGCGCCCTGATCGCCTCAAGAACGCGGGCACGGCGCGGCGCGGCCACCGGGCCGCTGTCATTGAGGACGTAACTGACGGTGCTCACCGAGACGCCGGCATGTTTCGCAACGTCCTTCATGGTGGGTCGACGGTTCGTCACACGCACATCGTTTCACGAGTGCACGATCCGCGCCCTGTCCCCAAGGCCGGTCTAGCGCTCCCCGCCGGGCTCGTTCGCACCGGCCCAGGAGACGATCGACGCCCAGAGAGTCCGGTAGTGCTCCCACCCGACGAAGGCCGGCGGCGCCCAGTGCGGAGCGAAGTCCGACGTGAACGCGACGGTGCGCCCCGCGCCGACGCGGTCGACCACCAGGAGCGGATCATCGCCGACCGCGGCGACGAGCTCCGCGCCGGGCTTCGGGCGAACGCGGTTGTAGCCGAGCAGTGCCGGCCACTCGGTCGGAACCCCGCCGAGCACCTCGTGATCTGCAAGGTGAACGGTCGGCGTCACGCCCTCGGGCTTCTCAACTCGATCGTCGATGTCAAGGATCTCGACCGGGAGCACAGGGGCGAGCGGGCTCCAGCCGAAGCGTGCACGCGCATCGATCCCGGAGAACGACATGTACCCGCCGACCATGATCAGGCCGCCACCGCCGCGCACCCAGTCGGCCAGCAGCTCGAGGCGATTGACCGTCAGCTCCGAGCGCAGGAATGTCTCGTCGGTGAGCAGGAATGTGTTGGCGCCGATGTCACTGAGCACGACGACATCGAAGGCGGCGAGCGCCTCCGCGGTGGTCGGGAACTGTGAGGAGACCTCATGGGCCCTCACGTATGTGACCTCGTGGCCGGCCTCTGCGATCGCCGCGAGAAATTCCCCGCCGCCCTCCTCGTACTCGGTCGAATGGAAGACGTCGAAGCCCTTCATGTGAATCGTGTGCTTGATCCAGGACTCGCCGACGACGAGTACCCGGACCGTCCCTTTGGGAGCCATGGTGCGCGCCTCCGTCAGGAACCCGGCAGCAGCCGGTCGCCGATGTGAGATGGCAGGACGCGGGCCTCATACGAGGCGGACGTCGACGTCTCCCGCTGGTCCCATCCGATCATCTTGTCGACGATGATCTCGAGCCAACGACGGCCGGCGAAGTTGCCGAACTCCATGTAGCCCTCCGCGAACGGATGACCGACGTGGAAGTACTTGTCGAACACCTTCTCCGACAGGCGCTCGATCAGCGTCGGGTCGTCGGTCGCCTTGAGCGTTCCGAGCATGCGCACTCCGGCGACCGTGGTGAACTCGTCGCCGGTGTCGACCAGCGCCGAGAAGGGGCGTCCCGCCTCGGCGTTCTTGGCATGACGGCCGCCGGCGTCGAGCGGCAGGAAGATCCGCTGCTCATCGACCACGAACCAGAGCGGCGAGAGGTACGGCGAGCCGTCCTCGTCGATGGTCACGACGCGGATGGTCTTCTGGCGCTCGATGTATGCCCAGCGCTTGTCGCCCCGGAGGGGTGCCAGCATGCTTGCGGTGATCTGTGTGACGGCCATGTGATCAGCTCCTCAGTGACCGGAGTTCGTTGCTGTAGTCCTTCGCCTCGACAAGCCCCGGACGCGGCGAGGGGCCGCTGGTCCAGAAGAAGAGACTCCGGACTCCGGTCGCCTCGACCGTGTACTTGAAGCCCGCCGGAAGGAAGATGTGCTCACCCTCGGCCGCCTCAAGCAGGATCTCGCGCCCGGCGGCATCGAGAACGCGGAGCTTGATGCGCCCAGCGAGGCAGTAGTGGGTCTCATCGAAGTTGTTCTGGTCCCAGTGATACGGACCGTGGTCGGGCTCCATCCAGCAGTAGCCCTGACGGAAGTAGCGCGCGTCGTCACGCTCGCGCGAAAGGAATACCGCGGTGTCGATCCCCGTATTGAATTCGATCCGCGGCAGCGCCTCGATCTCATCGACGGTGATGACGCGGGGGTAGCGTCGGGCGTTGGGGGCTTGTGCGTCGTAATCGGCCATGTGGTCCTCGTCATCCGTCCAGGGAAGCCGATCTGCGGCGGCCCATTATGGAATCGTTTTTCCAGTTCTATTGCGGAGCGTTTTCCCGCCTTGATCTAACTTCCAGAACATAGCGAAGCTCGCTCTGAAACGTCAAGCTGCAACATGCTGCGATCGTTTCTGCCCGTCCCAGACAGCACGAAGGCCCGCCGTCAGGCGGGCCTTCGCGTCCTGCTGTCTTCTTGCGACCTTGCGGTCGGCTGAGTCTAGACCGAGGCGGTCTCCCCAGATCCGTACTCCTTCTGGTGCGGATAGTCGATCGGACCGGTGTCGTGGTCGCCTGGAGGCGGAGCGCCCCAGTAGTGGGAATCAAGACCGTCGAGCTCGGTCTTCTCCGAGACCCGCAGACCGATCGTCTTCTCCAGCAGGAGAATCAGAAACAGGCCGGTGGCCGCCGCGAAGCCGATGGTCACGAGGACGCCAAGCGCCTGATGACCGATCCCGATCTCGGCATTCTGGAAGGCGTACTTGCCCTTCTCGATCCCGAACCAGCCGCCGGTCTTGTCGCCCGCACCGACGACGCCACCTGCGAGCGCGCCGTAGATGCCGCCGCCAAGCGCGAGGGGGACGATCTTCTTGTCGTCGATCTTCAGCTTGCCGTTGATCAGCAGGTACGTGGCGTAGACCACGAACGGTGCGATGAACGAGACGATAAGGATCTCCCACGGCTTGCCCACATCCATCGCGGTGCCGGCGCCGATGTAACCGGCGACGACTCCAATGACCGCCATCAGCGGGTTCTTCGTCTTGTACGAAATGATCGCACCGCCGAGCGCGCCGCCGATGTACGCCATGAACATGTTCACGACGATCAGCCCGAAGCCTCCGTTGCTGAGCGAGATACCGAAGTAGCCCACGTCATAGACGAAGAAGCCGCAGCCGAGGGCGAAGAACGGCGCTGCGAAAAGCAGCAGTCCGACACCCGCGGCGGAGGTGGCCAGGTTGTGCGGCACCGGACCCATCGTGCGGGAGTCGGGCTTGAACGCACCGAGGCGCGGACCGGCCCGCCAGGCGAGAATCAGGGCCCAGACGCCGATATTGATGTACAGCGAGAACACTCCAATGAAGTCGTGTGTCCCGTTGGTCGTGAGGAAGCTCGCCGAACCCCAGGTCAGATACAGCTGGATCGGCATGATGATCGTGCCGGCGACGAGGGCGATGATGAAGTTCGGCAGCGCCTTCACACGCTCGAGACCGGCCGAATGCAGCAGCGCCCCACCGACCATCGCGTAGGCGATGAAGAAGGCCAGGAAGACCTGATAGACGTCAGCCTCCGGCAGGATCTTCGGATCGATCTGCGTCGCGACCGTCGTCTGCTTGTCTCCGAAGATCCACCAGTCCTGAAGCGCCGCCTTCAGCGGCTCCGGAACACCGAGGGCCTCGTAGTACTGGAACTCCCAGATCGCGAAGCCGACCACGGCCATACCCAGGCCCGCCAACATCGCGCAGATGATCTTCTGAATCCATGTGTCGAGCTGATTCTTGCGCCGGACGAGTCCCTGATCGATCAGGCCGATCGCTGCGACAGTCAGCACAAGGCTGACGGTCGCAATCGTGTAGAACACGTCAAGCGAGAAGAAGCCATGCGATGCCTGTTCCTTAAAGAACGGTGCCGCAGCAAGCAACGTTTCCACTTGTTCCCCCTCCTACTTCGTTTCCGGGGCGTCGGTCCACGCATGGGCCGACCACCCCGCTCAAATCGAACGCATTCTGTGCAGGTTTGACCTAGGCTTGTCAAGTCCTGCTCCGGGGATCGCATCGCGACGCAGGCTCTCTGGGACGCCGGAGATCGAACCGGTTCAACCATCGCGGGTGCCGAATCGGCCCCCGTAGCGCAGTACGTCGCAGTCCGCGAACTCCTCCTGCGTACGTCATCCGCCTGCGGACCTGGCGCAGGGCGCAAAGGGGCACTCACAGTGGGCCCTTCCAAGGCACCAGCGTCACGACGAGCCCCACGGCGACGCCCTCCTCCGAGCACCCGCTCCTCGACCGGAGCGGGTCCTACTGCGAGATGCCCGCGACCGCCCTCTCGCAGGTGCTCGGCGAGAAGGGCTTCGCCGTCGACCGCTGGGGCCAGCACGGGCTGAGCCCGCGCGAGGCGCAGGCCATGGCCCTGATCCTGCGGGGCAACTCCCCGGCGGCGGTCGCCTTGCAGCTGGGGATCACCCCCAGGACGGTCGACAAGCACGTGGAACGCGCCTACCGGCGGCTCGGCGTGCGCAGCCGCACCGAGGCGATGGCCACCCTGGTCCATCGCTCCGGGGCGTGAGGATCGCTCAGCCCGAACGGGTGTAGGCGTCCAGGTACTCGAGGCCGCGGATCGCGCGGCTGCCGTACCAGGAGGTCATCTCGCCGTCGATCAGCGACACCTTCGCCCCATCCATGGCGGCGACGACCTCGGCCAGGTGCTCGTCATGGAAGTGGTACGGCTCGCTGCTGAGCAGCACATGGTCGACGGCCCCGACGAACTCGCCGAGCTCGATCTCCGGGTAGCGGGATGCACACTCGCGCGGCAGTGTGTGCCAGTTGAAGAGCTCAAGCGTGCGTGAGATGTAGGTCTCCGGCGAGACGGTCATCCATGGATCGCGCCAGATGAGGTACAGCACGTCACGGCGCGGACGCGGCGTCGCCGTGGCGGCGGCGCAGGCCCGCTCGAACTCCGCCACCAGGCGCTCAGCCTCCTCTTCGCGGCCGAAGATCCCCCCGAGCAGCCGGTAGAGCGGAAGGTTGTCGTGCGGCGCCTGGGGGTGCGTGACGACGACATGCGGGACGAACGCCTCGAGCGCCTGGGCCGTCTCGCGCCGGTTCTCGTCGACGTTGACGATCACATGCGTGGGCGCGAGCTCGCGAATCCGGTCGAGCAGCACATCCTTCGTGCCGCCGACCTTCGGAATGCCGCGAACGGTCTCCCACGGGTGGATGCAGAATCCGGTGCGGCCGACGAGCTGTTCGGCCAGCCCGAGGTCGCAGATCAGCTCGGTGATGCTGGGGACCAGGCAGACGATGCGCGCCTGCCCGGCGACAGGCTCGTGGATTGCGCCGACGGCGTCGAGCAGCATCCCGCGCGGACTACATGTTGCGCCGGTACTCGCCGCCGACGTCGTAGAGGGCACCGGAGATCTCGCCCAGCGAGGCGACCTTCACCGCGTCCATCAGGGCTGAGAAGACGTTCTCCCGTGCCCGGGCGACATCGCGCAAGCGCGAGAGCTCGGCCGGCGCCTGTTCGGCGGAGCGCGCATCGAACGCGCGGGCCGCCGCGATCTGCGCCTGCTTCTCCTCCTCCGTGGAGCGCGCGAGCTCGAGGTCGCCGATCGCCTCGCCGGCGCCATCCTTCGGCAGGAAGGTGTTGACGCCGATCAGCGGGAGCGTGCCGTCATGCTTGAGGCGCTCGTAGTAGAGGCTCTCCTCCTGGATCTTTCCGCGCTGGTACATCGTGTCCATCGCGCCGAGGACGCCGCCGCGCTCGGAGATGCGCTCGAACTCCTCGTAGACCGCCTCCTCCACGAGGTCGGTGAGCTCGTCGATGATGAACGAGCCCTGCCACGGGTTCTCACAGAAGTTCAGGCCCAGCTCGCGGTTGATGATCAGCTGGATCGCCACCGCGCGGCGCACCGACTCCTCCGTCGGGGTCGTGATCGCCTCGTCGTAGGCGTTCGTGTGGAGGCTGTTGCAGTTGTCGAAGAGGGCGTACAGCGCCTGCAGCGTCGTGCGGATGTCGTTGAAGCTGATCTCCTGCGCGTGGAGGCTCCGGCCGGAGGTCTGGATGTGGTACTTGAGCATCTGGCTGCGCGGGCTTGCTCCATAGCGCTCGCGCATCGCGCGCGCCCAGATCCGCCGGGCGACGCGGCCGATCACCGCGTACTCGGGATCCATCCCGTTCGAGAAGAAGAAGCTCAGGTTCGGCGCAAAGTCATCGATCGCCATGCCCCGCGCGAGGTAGTACTCGACGATCGTGAAGCCGTTCGCGAGTGTGAATGCGAGCTGCGAGATCGGGTTCGCCCCCGCCTCGGCGATGTGGTACCCGCTGATCGAAACGCTGTAGAAGTTGCGGACCTCGCGCTCGACGAAGTACTGCTGGACGTCGCCCATCATCTTGAGCGCGAACTCCGTCGAGAAGATGCAGGTGTTCTGCGCCTGGTCCTCCTTGAGGATGTCGGCCTGGACGGTGCCGCGCACCGTCTTCAGCGTCTCCTCCTTGATGCGCGCGTAGGTGTCCGCGTCGACCACCTGGTCGCCGGAGACGCCGAGCAGGCCGAGGCCGAGGCCGTCGTTGCCCTCCGGCAGCTCGCCGTCGTAGCTCGGGCGGTGCTTGCCGGCGAAGAGCTCATCGAGCCTGCGCTCGGTCTCCTCCCACTGCCCGGCCTCGCGCAGGTGCTTCTCGACCTGCTGGTCGATCGCGGCATTCATGTAGAAGGCGAGGATGATCGGCGCGGGCCCGTTGATCGTCATCGAGACCGACGTCGTCGGAGCGCAGAGGTCGAAGCCCGAGTAGAGCTTCTTCGCGTCGTCCACGGTGGCGATCGAGACGCCGGAGTTGCCGATCTTGCCGTAGATGTCGGGGCGCTCGGCGGGGTTCTCGCCGTAGAGCGTCACCGAATCGAAGGCGGTCGAGAGCCGTGCGGCGGGCTGCCCCTGCGAGAGGTAGTGGAAGCGGCGGTTGGTGCGCTCCGGGGATCCCTCGCCGGCGAACATCCGGGTCGGGTCCTCACCCTCGCGGCGGTACGGGAAGACGCCGCCGGTGTACGGGTAGTTCCCGGGCAGATTCTCCTTGCACAGGAAGCGCAGGCGATCGCCCCAGCCATCGAGCCGCGGCGCCGCGAGCTTCGGGATCTGCTGCCCGCTGAGCGAGGTGCGGTGGTTGTTCCCGGTGATCTCGCGGCCGCGGACCGTGTAGCTGTAGGTCTCCCCGGTGATCCCCTCGATCTGGCGATCCCAATTGCGCAGCAGGCCGAGCGCCTCGGCCCCCAGATCGGCGAGCGCCTCGTTGTAGCGCGAGCGCAGAACGGCGAGCGCGGCGTCATCGGTCGCGAGGTCGGCCTCGCCGTAGGCGTCGAGCGGCGCCGGCAGCGCAGGATCATGGAGCGCCCTGAGCGCCTCATGGCAGTGCTGGGCGGTCGCCGCCTGCGCCGCGAGGCGCTCGACGTCGGCGTTGATTCCGCGGCCCTGCTCGGCGATCTCCGCCAGGTAACGCACACGCGCTCCCGGGATAAGGGTGTTGCCGAGCGGCTCGTGCGTGGCGAGCTCGAGCGTCGGCTCCCACGCCGCGGGGTCCATCCCGGGGCGCGCGCCGATCGCGCGGCACAGGTTCACGAACATCCAGGTCAGGCCCGGATCGTTGAACTGGCTGGCGATCGTCGGGAAGACCGGGATCGCCTCCTCGTCGAGGTCGAACTCGGTGTGGTTGCGCCGCCACTGCTTGCGCACGTCACGCAGCGCATCATCGGCGCCGCGCTTGTCGAACTTGTTGATGACGACCATCTGCGCGAGATCGAGCATGTCGATCTTCTCGAGCTGGCTCGCCGCGCCGAACTCGCTGGTCATCACGTACAGCGGGATGTCGACGAGGTCGACGATCTCCGAATCGCTCTGGCCGATGCCGGCCGTCTCGACGAGCACGAGATCGAAGCCGGCCGAGCAGAGGAAGGCGACGGCGTCGTCGAGGATCGCACTGGTCGCACGGTGCTGACGGCGCGTGGCGAGCGAGCGCATGAAGATCTGCTCGTTGCGCAGGCTGTTCATGCGAATCCGGTCGCCGAGCAGTGCGCCGCCGGTGCGGCGCCGTGTCGGGTCCACGGCGATCACGGCGACCTTCAGCTCGGGGAACCACTGCACGAAGCGCGAGAGCAGCTCATCGGTGACGGTGCTCTTGCCGGCACCGCCGGTGCCGGTGATCCCGACAACGGGAACGGTCGCCCGCGCTGCGCGCCAGCCGGCGCGCAGCTGCTCGAGCTGTGCGTCGTCGATCACCTCGTCCTCGAGCGCCGAGAGCATCTGCGCGACTGCGAGATCGGAGGTGAGGTCGGCGGGCACGGCGGACGCCTCGCGCCCGTTGAGCGTGCGCTCGACGAGGTCCTCGATCATGCCCATGAGGCCCATGGCCATGCCGTCATTCGGGTGGTAGATCCGCTCGACGCCGTAGTCCTCCAGCGCAGCGATCTCCTCGGGAGTGATGGTTCCACCGCCACCGCCGAAGACGCGGATGTGGCCGGCGCCGTTCTCGCGCAGCATCTCGACGGCGTAGCGGAAGTACTCGGTGTGACCGCCCTGGTAGGAGCTGATCGCGATCCCGTCCGCGTCCTCCTGGATCGCCGCGCGCACGATGTCCCGCACGCTGCGGTTGTGTCCCAGATGCACCACTTCGGCACCGGTGTCCTGGATGATCCGGCGCATGACGTTGATCGCGGCGTCGTGCCCGTCGAAGAGCGATGCGGCGGTGACGAAGCGCAGCGGAATCTCGGAGGACTCCGGGCCCGCCTCGTGCTCGGCGACGTCGATCTGGAGGGTCATGCGTCAGCTACCTCGGTCATCTGCATTGTGAGCCCCCCATGCTACGGGCTCGGCGCGCGCTGGTAGCGTCGCGTCATGCCGAATACGCGTGAAAAGCACAGCGCCGATTACGTCATCGTCGGCGCCGGATCGGCTGGATGCGTGCTGGCGGCACGCCTCAGCGAGGATCCTGCCGTACGCGTCCTGCTGCTGGAGGCAGGGACGGCGAAGGGCCGCCACCCGAACATCACGATTCCCGCCGCCTTCGCCAAGCAGTTCCACACGAAACTCGACTGGGATTTCTCAACCGAGCCGGAGCCCGGCTGCGACGGGCGCTCGCTCTTCTCTCCGCGCGGCAAGGGACTCGGCGGTTCGTCATCGATGAACGCGATGCTCTACGTGCGCGGCAGGCCGCTCGACTATGACCTCTGGCAGGCGCAGGGCGCCGACGGCTGGGGCTGGAGTGGTGTGCGCGAGTACTTCCTGCGCTCGGAGGACAACGAGCGCGGGGCCTCCGCCGACCACGCCGTGGGCGGCCCGCTGCGCGTCGAGGACGAGCGCTCGCCGCGGCCCGTCACCGAGCAGTTCCTCGAGGCCGCGCAGGCGGCCGGCATCCCGCGGATCGCGGACTACAACGGCCCCGAGCAGGACGGCGCCGCACTAGCGCAGGTCACGCAGCGCGGCGGCCGCCGCTGGAGCGCGTACGACGCATTCCTGAAGCCGGCGCTAAAGCGGCCGAACCTCATGGTCGTCCGCGGCGCGCTCGTGCAGGGCGTCGAGCTCTCTGGCGGGCGGGCAACCGGCGTGCGCTTCGTGGACGCGCGCGGACGCGAGCAGGTCGCCCACGCAGCCCGCGAGGTGATCCTCAGCGCCGGCGCGTACGGCTCACCGCAGCTGCTGATGCTGTCCGGCATCGGCCCGGCCGACGCGCTGCGTTCCGCCGGCGTGACGCCGCAGGTCGACCTACCCGGCGTGGGAGAGAACCTGCAGGACCATCCGGCCCAGGTCTGCATCTGGGATCTGCCGGGCGGCGGGTCGATCGCCGACGCCGAGACGCCCAGGGCGGTGCTCGAGTACCTCACCCGGCGCACCGGCCCGCTGACCTCCACCGTCGCCGAGGCGTTCGCCTTCGTGCGCAGCCGCCCCGGCCTGCCGGCCGCCGACCTCCAGTTCCACTTCGCGCCGGTCTACTTCGTCGACCACGGAACGACGACCTACGACGGCCACGCGATGACGATCGGCCCGGTGCTCGTCTCGCCGAAGAGCCGCGGACGGCTGTGGATCGACTCGCCCGATCCCTCGCGCCCGCCGCGCTTCGTCACCAACTCGCTGACCGAGCCGGACGACATGGACGCGATGGTGGCAGGGGTGAAGCTTGCGCGGGAGATCGTCCGCTCCGGGCCGCTGGCGCAGACGGCCGGCCGCGAGCTCTTTCCCGGCCCGGGTGTGGACGACGACTCAGACATCGAGGCCGACATCCGCCGCCGGGTCGAGCTGCTCTACCACCCGGTCGGCACCTGCCGGATCGGCAAGGACGAGCTCGCCGTGGTGGACCCGCAGCTGCGCGTGCGCGGCGTTGAAGGCCTGCGCGTCGCCGACGCCTCCGTGATGCCACTGATCCCCGGCGGCAACACGAACGCCCCGACGATCATGATCGGCGAGAAGGCCGCCGACCTGATCCGCGTCTGCGCCTAGTAGATCCCGGGGATGATCCGGCGCGGCACGCGCGCGCGGTACTCGTCCCACAGCGGCCCGTACTTGGCCGCGCAGCGACGGTCGTCGTCGCGCTCGCGCGGGACGAGCAGCGCGACGTAATAGAGCGGGTAGAGCCACGGCAGCAGGTCGCCCGGCTGGCCGAGGGCGAGCGTGAGGCCGACGGCCATGAGGATCTCGCCGAGGTAGTTCACGTGGCGCGAGAGGCCCCAGAAGCCACCGCAGAGCAGCGTGCGCTCACCGTCGCTGACCGTCTGGGGGGCGAGCAGACCGAACGCCTTGGCCTGCGGATCGCGCTTGAAGG
>WLNG01000059.1 GCA_009699915.1 Actinomycetota bacterium | reverse complement strand
TCGAGCAGCTTGGGAGCGGCCAGCGCCTCCGCCAGCGGCACCGTGACGATCTCCGTGCCGCGCAGCGCGACCATCACCCCGCTCTCTCCGCGGTTCAGCGCATCGGCCGCCTCGACGCCGTAGCGCGTTGCCAGAACGCGGTCGTAGGCGGTGGGCGTCCCGCCGCGCTGGACGTGTCCGAGCACCACCATGCGCGTCTCGAATCCGGTCCGCGCCTCGATCGCCTCCTCGAGCCAGGCGGCGATGCCGCCGAGGCGCACATGCCCGAAGGCATCCACGCCGCCGCCGCGGGTCGTCACGTCGCCGCTCGCGGGCCGCGCCCCCTCGCTTGCGACCACGATCGAGAAGCTGCGTCCGCGGGCATGGCGCGCCCGCAACCGGTCGCAGACCTCTTCGAGATCGAACGGCCGCTCCGGGACGAGGATCGCGTCGGCGCCGCCCGCCATCCCCGCATGGCAGGCGATCCATCCGGCGTGGCGGCCCATCACCTCGACGACGAGCACCCGGTTGTGGGACTCGGCCGTGGTGTGGAGGCGGTCGATCGCGTCGGTGGCGATCTGGACGGCGGTGTCGAAGCCGAAGGTGTAGTCGGTCCCGGCGAGATCGTTGTCGATCGTCTTCGGGACGCCCACCACCGGGACGCCGTCGTCGGCGAGTCGCGCGGCGACGCCGAGCGTGTCCTCGCCGCCGATCGGGATCAGCGCCTCGATGCCCGCGCCCTCCATCGCGCTCCGGATGACGGTGGTTCCGTCGGCTCCGTCCCGGTAGGGGTTGGTGCGGGAGGTGCCGAGAATCGTCCCGCCGCGGTGGATCAGCCCCGAAGTGCTGTCGATCGTCAGCTCGACCATGTTGTGGTCGACGAATCCGGCCCAGCCGTAGCGCACGCCGACGAACTCGTGGCCGTAGTCCTTCGCGCCCCTGCGCACGACCGCGCGCAGGACGGCATTGAGGCCGGGACAGTCGCCGCCGCCGGTGAGCAGACCGATGCGCATCGCCCCATCGTCGCACGCGCGGGGCGTGCAGACCCGGTCGTCAGCTGATCGCTGCGCCGGACCCCGAGGGCGGGGAGCCGCCCGAGCCGGCGATCTCGATGCGCCCGTCGAGCCGGTAGCGCCACCATTCCTGCATCGAGATCTGGATCGTCGCGGCGACCGGGATCGCAAGCAGCGCGCCGATCACGCCGAAGAGCGCCCCGCCGAAGAGCACGGCGACAAGGACCACGAACGGCTCGAGCTCCACCGCGCGCTTCTGGATCTGCGGCTGGATCACGTAGTTCTCGAACTGCTGGTAGGCGATCGCGAAGACCGCCCAGATGATCGTGGCGGTCGGGAAGTCGTTGAAGAGCGTGACGACGCCGACGATGACCGCGGCGATCAGCGCACCGATCATCGGCAGGAGGTCGAAGAGCGCGACGAGCAGCGCCAGCGCCCCGGCGAACGGCACGCCCAGCACCGAGAGCATGATGAACGCGCTGAGCCCTGCGACGGTGGATTGGACGAGCGCCCCGCCGACGTAGTTCCCGACGGCGTTCGCGATGCGGTCGGCGGTGCGTTTGAGGTTCTCCGCTTGTCGCCCGCCGCGGAAGTCGATCGCCATGTCGATCCAGCGTCTCCCGCGGGCGACCATGAAGATGCTCAGGACGAAGATCGTGAAGCCGGCGAAGAGCGAATTGACGAGTCTGGTGCCCAGATCACGCAGCGTCCCCGCGGCCTCTCCGAAGCGGTTCGGGAGGTCGCTCGCCAGCTTGTTCACGCGGTCGGTGACGCCGAAGTCTTTGTTGATCTTGCTCAGCTTCGGGTTCTTGTCGACCTGCTGCTGGAGGTCGCGCGAATACTGCGGCAGGCGGTCCGTGAACTGGATTCCCTGCCGGACCAGCGGCGGGACGATCAGCACGGCGAGGCCTGCCGGGATCAGCAGGACGCAGATGTAGACGATCGTGATCGCAAGCCCTCGGCGCATGCGCCTGGCGAGGATGTTGACCGGCCCGGAGAGTGCGATCGCGAGGAAGGTCGCGAGGAAGATCCAGGCGAGGGGCTGCCAGAGGACGCGAATGAGCGCGAGCACGCCGACGACGATCAACACCGTGAAGACGATCCGCAGCACCGTCCGCGTCGAGGGGCCGGGCGTCTCGACGCCGCGGGGCAGGAGGTGGTCCTCGATCGGCTGCTTGAACGTGGGCATGGCTGGATGAGGCTGGCGCCCTACGGGCGGATTCGACGCCGCGCGTGGCTTTCCCTCCCGGGCTCAGGCCGCCGGGGACTGCTCGGCCTCGCCATCTTCGAGTGGTTGCACGCCGGGGTGTGACCGGCGGCTAGGGGCGGCGCGGCGGGCGGGGGAGGAACCCGCTCGTGCGACGGACGTACTCGTCATACCCCGGACGGCGCTGTCCGATCGTCTGCTCAAGCAGCCCGGCCCCGCTCACGCGGATCAGCAGGACGCTCATCAGCAGCGGCCCCACCGCCGTCCACCACGCCGTGCCCGTCGCGAGCGCGATCAGCCACAGGCCCCACCAGACGCAGAAGTCGCCGAAGTAGTTCGGGTGGCGCGTCCAGCTCCAGAGGCCGCGGTCCATAACCTTCCCCGCGTTGGCGGGGTCGCGCTTGAAGCGTTCGAGTTGCAGATCGCCGACCGTCTCGAAGGTCAGGCCGACGAGCCACAGCGCGGCGCCCGCCCAGTCGAGCCAGATGAGCTGGTCCGGCGACCCATCCCACTGTCCGGCCTGCACGGGCAGCACGACGATCCACATGATCAAGCCCTGGGTCCAGAAGACCGCCCAGAGCGAGCGCGCAGGCCAGCGGTCGCCGTGGCGCTCACGCATCGCGGTGTAGCGACGGTCCTCGCCCTTGCCGAGGTTGCGCCGGGCGAGGTGCACGGTCAGGCGCAGTCCCCAGATGGTCGTCAGGGCCGTCAGCAGCGCCGCTCGCGGCCCGCCGCCCGTCGCGGCGAAGGTCGCCCACGCGACGATGACGAATCCGCTGCCCCAGAAGATGTCGACGATCGACGTGTCACGCAGCCGCACGCTGACCGCCCAGAGGGCCGTGGTCAGCGCGAGGATGATTCCGGCGTTGAGCGCCAGGATCGCGCCGGGGCTCACGGCACCAGCGCCCGGTTGCCGTGTGGGGCCACGTTGAAGCAGGTCGAAGCATCGGCGCAGGGTGCGGCGAGGGCGCAGATGGCAGGGATGCGGCGCAGCACGGTCTTCCTCCCGAAGGCGATCCGCCGAGCGGCGGACGCGCCGACCGTACCAGCGCCCCGGTAGGCTCGGCGCGGAGTGTCGTCGTGCATGACCTGATCCTCCCGGCGATCCCCTTCTTCTTCCTCTTCATCGGGCTGGAGATCCTTTCGCTGCGCCACACGCGCGAAGAGGGGCTCGCCGGATACGACCGCCGCGACACGGCGACCAGTCTCACGATGGGCCTCGCGAGCGTCATCGTCGGCGCGGCGTGGGGCCTCGTGGCGATCGCCGCCTACGCGGGGATCTACGCGCTGTCGCCGCTGCATCTGCCGACCGACGTCTGGTGGACCTACGCGCTGCTCTTCCTCGCGGACGACCTGATGTTCTACCTCTACCACCGCATCGGTCACGAGGTCCGCGTCTTCTGGGCGGCGCATGTCGTGCACCATTCCTCCGAGCGCTTCAACCTCTCCACGGCGCTGCGCCAGCCGGTCGTCCCGATGGCATCGCTGCCCTTCTGGGCCCCCGCGGCCCTCTTCTTCCCGCCCTGGATGATCTTCGGGATGCAGTCGGTCAGCCTGATCTACCAGTTCGTGCTGCACACCGAGCGGATCGGACGTCTACCGCGGCCGATCGAGTTCCTGTTCAACACTCCGTCGCATCATCGCGTCCATCACGGCAGCGACGCGCAGTACCTCGATCGCAACTACGGCGCGATCCTGATCGTCTGGGACCGGCTCTTCGGCACGTTCCAGGCGCAGGGCGAGCGCGTCACCTATGGGCTGACGACGAATATCCGCACCCACAACCCGGTCCTTGTCGCCGGGCACGAGTGGGCCGCGCTCTGGCGCGACGTGCGCGCGGCGCGGTCGTGGGGCGATCGCTGGCGTCACCTGGTCCGAGGGCCCGGATGGCGGCCGGGGGTGCGCACGCGCGGGCTGGCGAGCGAGCGTCAGGAACCGGCGAGCGCGCCGCCGTAGACCTGCCAGGCGAGGACGCTCTTGGCGACGAGGCTGAGGATGAGGTAGATGCGCTCGGCGAACGCCGGGTCGGACCAGCGCCCGCGCCCGCGGTACTGCAGCCACATGTTCACCGCGAACGTGTTGAAGAGCACGAAGAGCGAGAAGAAGATCCCGACGACGAAGCCCGGGACCCCGTCGCCCTCCGTGGTCGAGACGATCAGCTGGATCCCGATCGCGATCCACGGCACCGCGCCGGCGATGCAGCCGAAGATGAAGGGGCGCCAGTCGACGCGCTCGCGCCCCGCGTTGACGCGCTCCATCACGAGGCCGAAGAGGATCATCGAGGCGTTGACGCCGAAGAGTGCGACGAGCGCCACGGCCTCCGTCATCCCCGAGAGCATCGCGATCAGCACGACCATCAGCGATGCGCTGATCGAGTACTCCCACCAGCGTGCCGGGTTCATTCCGCGGGCCACGTTGGCCTCGTACCAGGGCCGCAGCGGCCGTACCGCCACCGCGAGGTGATCGACAGCCGCGAGTAAGAGGAATGCAGCGACGGCCAGATCGATGCGCAGATCGAAGAGGGTCGTCGGTCCCCCGTAGCTGCCCTCGCCCGGCGGGCCGAGCATGTACGTGGCGGTCACCGGCAGGGTTGCCGCCCCGGCGATGGCCAGCAGCACGATCGCCTGGGCGAGGTGCAGCAGGCCGACGCCGGTATTCCAGCGCCAGAGCCGACGGGAGGCAACCGGTTCAAGCACGTTCATCGAACAATCCTCGCGCATCAAGCGGCGCCTTGTGCCGGTGTCGTGGGTATCTTGCTTCCTGCCGTCGCCCCCCGAAGGAGTCCACATGTCCCGTTTGTCCCGTTTGATCCCGCTTGCCGCGCTCGCGCTGCTGCTGATCGTCCCCGTCGCGCATGCAGCCAAGAAGCCGCCGATCCGCCTCGCAATCGAAGCGCCGATCACCGGCCCGCAGGCGAGCAACGGCATCGACATGCTTCGCGGCGTCCAGCTCGCCGTGCGCCAGGTCAACGCCAAGGGCGGGGTCCTCGGGCGCAAGGTCGTGATCGTCAGGGGCGACGACAAGGGCGACAGCGCCAACGCGGTCGCCGTCGCGGAGGACGTGATCGCCGAGGGTCCGGACGCGATCGTCGGCCCGTACAACTCCTCCGTCGGCCTCCTGAACCTGCCGCTCTACCGCAAGGCGCGCGTGGTGCCGATCTGGCTGACGTCGAATACCAATACGCAGGGCCAGGGCATCACGCTGCAGCCGATGAACAGCCAGGTCGCTCCGCAGGAGGCGAAGTTCCTCCTCGGCAAGGGCTACCAGAAGGTCACGATCCTCGTCGACACGACCGCGAACGGCGCCTACACGAAGGGGATCGCCACGCGGCTGCGTCGTCTGCTCGAGGACAAGGGAGTGACGGTCAACTGGGTGCAGATCGTCGAGACGGCCGATGCGCCCCCCGGCTACTACGCCGCGAAGGTCGCCGAGGCGCTCGCCACCTCCCCGGACGTCATCTACTCGAGCACGTACTTCCCCGAGGGAGTCGAGATCGCCAAGGCGATCGTCGCCGACGGTACGAGCACGCCCTGCCACATGAGCCTCGGCAACATCGACGCCGGCTTCGTCAGCGGCGCGGGCATCCCGACCAGCCAGCGCTGCACCTTCACCGGCGTGCCGGAGGCCACGAAGCTGTCGAGCGCCAAGCGCTTCGTTAAGGACTACCGCAAGGCATTCAAGACGGACCCGGGGGTCTGGGGCGTCTTCACCTACGACTCGGCGAACGCCTACTTCCGGGCAGTCCGCCGGACGCACAGCACGAACTACACCAAGGTTCTCAAGGAGCTGCGCAAGATGAAGAACGTTCCCGGCCAGACCGGGAAGATCACGATCGACCCGAAGAACGGGTACCGCAAGACACTGCCGTTCCTCGCCGTGCTGCGGGTCAACTCGGCGGGCGACTTCGTCGTCAACACCGGGTCCTAGCCGGCAACGCGCTCTGTGCCGCCCGGCTCCGGCCGGGCGGCGGGCGCCGCCGCTGCGCTCAGCCGTTGACGGCGTCCCGCCACGCGAGCAGTTCGCGCAGCTCGGACAGGTCGTAGCCATCGGGGCCGCCCCCGACGCCGACGATCAGCTGGTTCACCCCGGCGACGTGGAGGTCATCGGCGTGATCGATGAGCCGATCGGTGGTCGACGCCAGGCCCCAGGTGTGTTCGATCTCCATCGGGTCGCGCCCGACGCGCGCGCAGTGCTCGGCGAGCAGCGCGGCCTTCGCGCGGTAAACATCTGCGTCCCCGAAGCCGTGCCACATCTGCGCGTGCTCCGCGACGAGCCGCAGCGTGACCTTCGGCCCGCTGCCGCCGATGAGGATCGGCATCGGACCGAGCGGTCCTGGGTTCAGGCGGCCGATCCGCTCGCGGATGCGGGGCAGGTCCCGCGCAAGGGCGCGCAGCCGCTCCGCGGCGGTGCCGAACTCGTATCCGTACTCGTCGTAGTCGCGCTGGAACCAGCCGGCTCCGATCCCGAGGATCGTGCGCCCGCCGGAGATGTGGTCGATCGTGCGGTGGGCGTCGGCCAGCAGCTCGGGGTTGCGATACGAGTTGCACACGACGAGCACGCCGACCTGCGCACGGCTCGTCGCAGCCGCGAGCGCGGCCAGCGTTGCGAGGCACTCGAAGTGTTCGCCTTCCGGTGGCCCGTAAAGCGGGAAGAAGTGGTCCCAGGTGAAGATCGTGTCCGCTCCCAGCTGCTCGGCTTCGACCCACGCGTCGCGCATCTGCGCGAAGGTGGTGTGCTGGGGGTGGATCTGGACTCCGACTCGCATCGCCATGGCGTGGAGCGTACGCCCCTTCCCTAGCGGTGCGAAGGTCTCAACGGCGTCAACGCGACGAGGACCATCAGCGCGGCAAGCGCAATCCCGGAGATGAGGAATGCCCGTCCGAAGCCGGTGGCGATGTCGCCGCCGTGGCTGGCCGTCGTCGTTGCAGCGATTGTGGTGAGCACCGCGACGCCGATCGCCGCGCCGATCTGCTGAGCGGTCGGGACCAGGCCGCCGGCGAGGCCGCGCTCCTCGGGGCGAGCACCGCTGGTGATCGTCGCAGCGAATGTCGGCAGCGTCAGCCCGACGCCGAGCCCCGTCATCAGCAGACCGGGGAAGACGCCGCTGAGGTACGACGAATCCGCGCTGAGACGGCTGAGCCAGAACTGGCCGGCGGCCAGGGAGACCAGCCCAGCGAGTGCGACGATCTTCGGCCCGAGGCGCTCGAGCAGCCGGCGGGTGAGCAGCAGCGACGACGTCACGAAGACGACCGGGCCCGGGATGAAGACGAGCGAGGTCTCAGAGCCGCTGAATCCAAGGGCTCCCCGCAGGAAGAGCGCGATCATGAACGCGTAGGCGCTAAGGGCGCCGCCCAGCATCATCAGGCCGATGACCGCGGTGCGCCGTGCGGGGATGTTGAGGAACGAGAATGAGACGACCGGTTCACGCGCGCGGCGCTCGATCACCACGAAGGCGATCGTCAGAATCGCCGACAGGCCGAGCGCGCCCAGCGTCAGTGAGGCGCCGAAGCCGCGCTGCTCCCCGCTGCTCATCGCGAAGATCAGCGCGGCGAGCGCCAGCGTGAGAGAGACGGACCCCGCCGCATCGAGGCTGCGCGCGTGGTCGGGGCGCGTCTCCTCCAGCGATCGGTACGCGAGCGGCACCAGCGCGACGATGATCGGGACGTTGACGAGGAAGATC
>WLNG01000058.1 GCA_009699915.1 Actinomycetota bacterium | reverse complement strand
TGCGATGGCACTGCTCGTGGCCGGTGAGGATCTCCACGCGATGCTCGCGACGCAGGAGCTCTACCGGCGTCTCTCATCGATGTCCGAGGAGGTCATGCACGTTGCAGACCGCATCGGGTACGCGATCGTCAAGGAGGCCTGAATGAACAGCCGTTGCCTCTCTGACAACAGTCCTGCGCGGTACCGACCGAACGCCCCCCTAGTGTCGAACCAGTCCCACGACCCCAGAGGAGGGTTACGCAGGTGAACAAGAACGAGTTGGTCAAGGCGGTCGCAGAGAAGACGGGTCTGACCCAGAGCGGCGCAGCCGATGCCCTCGACGCGGTCCTGGACACCATCGAGGCGGAGCTCAAGCAGGGCGGCGAAATTGCGCTGACGGGCTTCGGGAAGTTCTCGGTCGCCCATCGCGGCGCCCGTCAGGGCGTCAACCCGGCGACCGGGGCGAAGATCCAGATCGCCGCGAGCAAAGCGCCGAAGTTCAGCGCCGGCGCGAAGCTGAAGGCTTCCGTCAAGGGCTGAGGCCTGTCCTGAACGAGTCTCCCCCGGGGCTCAGCGCCGCTGAGTCCCGGGGCGATACTCGCCCGCGTCAGGACCGGTAGCCGGGAATCCGGGTCTCGAACTCGGGTCCGCCGCCAAGCGGCGCGAGCAGGGCCTGGTGGATCGAGAGATCCCCGCAGTCGAAGCCCAGCGCGGCTCCGACGTTGTGCAGGCGCCAGACGCGCTCGCGCTCCACGCCGATCTCGGAGATCGCGAGCTCGCGGTTCGCATCATGGTTCTCCGCCCAGCAGCGCAGCGTGCGCGCATAGTGGGCTCGCAGCGACTCGTCATCGCGCAGTTCGAACCCCGCGGCCTCGAAGGCGCTGATCACCGCGCCCTGCGTGTGCAGGTAGCCGTCCGGGAAGACGTAGCGGATCGCGAAGCTGTTGGGGTCGGTCGCTGCCGGCTGTGCACGCACGATGCCGTGATTGAGGAAGAGGCCGTCATCGGCGAGCAGATCGCGCGCCTGCTTGAGGTAGATCGCAAGGTTCTCCTCACCGACGTGTTCGAACATCCCGATGCTGGAGATGCGATCGAACGGGCCATCCGCGATATCGCGGTAATCCTGGATGCGCACCTCGCAGAGATCCTCGACTCCCGCCTCGCGAATGCGCTCGCGCGCGAGCGCTGCCTGCGCCTCGGAGAGCGTCACCCCAACCGCGCGGGCGCCGTACTCGCGCGCCGCGTGGATCATCATCGATCCCCAGCCACAGCCGATGTCGAGCAGGCGGTGCGTCTCATTGAGCCCGAGCTTGCGACAGACCACGTCGAGTTTGCGCGTCTGCGCGGCCTCGAGCGTGTCATCCGGGCCGTCGAAGTAGGCGCAGGAGTAGACCATCGTCGGTCCAAGCATCCGGCGGTAGAACTCGTTCGAGACGTCGTAGTGGTGCTGGATCGCCTCGCTGTCGCGCTTGTGCGAGTGCGCCCGACCACCGAGCCGCGCCTCACAGGCGGGCGGCTCCGGCTCCGGGCGACGCAGGATCCCCAGGCGGCGCACCGCGCGCAGCGCCGGGACGATGTCGCCGCGCTCAAATGGGGCGTAGCGCCAGATCTTCACGCGGGCGAAGGTGTCCTCGAGATCACCCTCGGTCTCCAGCTCGCCCGCCACGTAGGCGCGGCTGAGCCCCAGCTCGCCGGGGCGACGGATCATCCGCACCAGCGCATCGGGGGTGCGGAACACGACGGCGGGAGGCTCGACCCAGCCCGGGGTCGCCGGGAGTTCACTCCCGTCCCAGAAGCGCAGGGCGAAGCCGCGCCCACCGTCGGCGCGGGCATCGAGCCGCTCGATGATCGGGGCGAGAACGGCGGCGACATTGGTTGGCGTGGGCGTGGAGCTGGACGACATGGCGCACATCATGCCCGGAAGGGCGGCACGGCGCTGGCACCCGGCGCCCCGCGCCGCGCCGCCTCAGCGGCAGCGCGGTCGATTCCACCGTGTTCCAGCGCGGCGAGGTGCGACGTACCGCTCCAGACCAGGCGCCCGCGGCGGCGCACCCGCACCTCCATCCGGCCGCCGAGATGCTCCAGCGCCCCGGCGACGTTGCGGCGTTCCTCCGGCAGCGGCACCGGCAGCACATGGGCGTCCCCCAGCGGCGACTCGCCCTCGATCTCGACGCTCCAGCGCAGGCCGCGCCCGCGCAGATGCCACGACTCGTCGGTCACACGGGCGTGCACCGGATTGACGAGCGGGTCGCCGAGGCGGATTAGCGTCCCGTCGGGCAACCGCACGACGACCGCGGTGACCTCGGTGCGCAGCGGACCCGACTCGATGATCCCGCCGGCGAACGCGACGCAGACACCCGGGTCCTCGAAGCCCTGGGCCTGCCCCCACCACCACGCGGGCGGGAAACCCCCTCGCCCCCAGTTCTTCTCCGCGTAGACCGCAGCTCCATCGAGCGTGATGCGCTCGCCCCCAAGCAGCGCCTCGCCCTCGGCCCGGCCGCCGAGCAGCCAGGGATGCCAGTACTGGTTGAGCGCGGGCACGCTCTGGAAGATGCTCGAACCGCCCAGCGAGCGGCGCGACCATGGGATGGGATCGTGGATCACCGCATCGAGGCGCGCGTCGGGCCCCAGATCGACGTGCAGCTCGCGCGCGGTGCCGCGGAACGCCGTGCCGGCGAATGCACCGAGCGCGGCCGGATCGGCCGATGCCTGCGGATGCTCGACCGCACGCAGGAACCCGCCCGGATGGCTGGCGAGCCCCAGCGTCGCCCATGGGCCCTGCGACGACTGGTTGACGCCATTGAGCGCGATCACCACTTGGCCACCGGCGAGGTCGGTGAACCGCCAGAAGTAGCCCTCCATCGCCACCCCCGGATGCGACGGCAGCGGATCGCCGAACGGCAGATCGGCGCCACCGGCGCGATAGGCGGAGAGGAGACCCACGGACCCAGCCTACGCTGCGCCGCGCAGCGTGACGAGCACGCGCAGTCCGCCGAGCGGCGCGGAGCCGAGCTCGAGCGCGCCGCCGTGGCGCGCCGCCTGGGCGGCGGCGATCGACAGGCCGAGGCCGGTCCCCGAGCCGCGGGCGCCGGAGCCGCGCACGAACCGTTCGAGCACCGCAGCACGCTCCTCCTGCGGGATTCCCGGGCCGTCATCATCGACGATCAGGCGCGCGCCCTGCGAATCCGCTTCGACCGTGACGAGGATCCTGCCGTCGCTGCGGCCGTAGTTCACGGCGTTCTGGAGCAGGTTGTCGAGCAGCATCCGCAGGCTCTCGCCCTCGCCGGGGATCGACGGCCCGTCATCCGGCGCCTCCAGCGTCACGGTCACCCCGGGATGGCGCGTTCGCACCGCCGCCGCTGCCGCGTCGGCAAGCTCACCGAGGTCGACCGGCTCGATGCGCTTGGGCGGCCCGGCCTCCCCGCGGGCGAGCTGCTGGAGTTGCTCGACGAGCGCCGTCAGGCGCACCGCGTCGGCTACGGCCTCGTCGGTCGACCCCGTCGCGAGATTCGCCTTCAGGCTCGTCAGCGGGGTGCGCAGCTCATGTCCGGCGTCGGCCGCGAAGCGCCGCGCGCTCTCCAGCGCCGCTTCGCGCCCGGCGGCCGTCTCCTCCAGGCGGGCGAGCATCGCGTTGAGGTCCGACCCGAGCGCGTCCACCTCCTCCGGCCCGGCTCCGGTCGGCACGCGGCTGGCGAGGTCGCCGGTCTGCGTGATCTCGTCGGTCGTCCGGCGCAGACGCTCGATCGGCTTCACCGCCAGCCGCGCGAGCGCGCGGGTGATCAACGCTGTGGCCAGCAGGGCTCCCGCGAGCGCCGCGAGCACGACGTACAGCAGGCGCCGCCTGCGCTCCTGCAGCGGGCGCATCTGCGCGGCGACCTGGAGCTGTGCCCCGCCCCCCAGATCGCGGACGATCGTGCGCCAGGACTGGCCCCCGCTATCGACGGTGGCTGGAGTCCGGCCGGGGGCCGGCAGCGGGAAGCCATCGGGAACGCTCGCCCCGCCTGCGACAAAGGTCCCGTCCGCAAACACCAGCCGCGTGAAGCGGTCCTCGCCGGGGTCGAGGCGGCCGCGCTCACGCCGGTCGCGATCACCAGGGGACCCGAGCCCCGGCGGCCCCCCGCCGCCCGGGCCGCCCATCGGGCCGATCCGCTGCGCGAGGCCGCGCAGCTCTCCGTCGAGCGTGTTGCGGTCCGCGCGTGCGCTGGCGATCAGGACGGCAGCGGCCGCGAGCAGGAGCGCGGCACCGACGGCGACGACGGCTGCGAGCGTCACGCGCCCGGTCAGCGAGCGCGGGGTGAGCCGGCCGATCACCTCTGCCCCGCGGGGTCGCGCAGGACGAAGCCGATGCCGCGGACCGTCTGGATCATGCGCGGCTCGCCCTCGCCCTCGAGCTTGCGCCGCAGATAGCTCACGAAGACATCGACGACGTTGCCGTCGGCCGGCCAGTCGTAGCCCCAGACGAGTTCGAGCAGCCGGTCGCGGGCGAGAACGATCCCCGCGTTGCGCGCGAAGACCTCGAGCAACTCGAATTCGCGTCGCGTGAGTTCGATCGGTCTTCCGGCGCGGCTGACGAGGTGCGCCGCAGGGTCGATGATCAGGTCCCCGACCTGGATCACGCCGGCAGCCTCGGCGGCAGGCTCTTCACCCGCGCGGCGCAGCAACGCGCGCAGCCGCGCGATGAGCTCCTCGACCGCGAACGGCTTGACGAGGTAATCGTCGGCGCCCGCCTGCAGGCCGGCAACGCGGTCCTCGACCTCATCGCGCGCAGAAAGGATGAGAATCGGCGTGCGCACCCCATCGGCGCGCAGCCGCGCGCAGACAGCGCGCCCGCCGAGGTCCGGCATCGTGACGTCGAGGATCACCGCCGCGGGCGGATTGCGCGAGACCTGGTCGAGCGCCGCGCGCCCGCCCGACGCGGTCGAGACGCTGAAACCCTCGAGCAGCAGGGCGCGCTCGAGCGCCTCGCGGATCGCCGCGTCGTCATCGACGACGAGAACATGTGGGCCGGCATCGGTCATGGTCGGCAATCCATCTCGTACACCATCGCCGCGGCGCCTTCAGGAACTCTGAGAGGCGCCGGTCACGGGGCGAGCCGATCGATCTGCCAGCCATCGGGCGTGCGCACGTAGACGAAGCGATCGTGCAGGCGGAAGGGGTGCGCCTGCCAGAATTCGATGACCTCAAAGGCGAGCAGGTAACCGCCCCAATGCGGCGGGCGCTCGACGGCGCGATCCGCAAAGCGCTCCTGCGCTTCGGCCAGCCGCGCCTCCAGCGCCTCACGGCCGGGCAGGATCGTCCCTTGGTCGGAGGCCCAGGCCCCGAGCTGGGACTCGCGCCGACGCGTGGCGAAGTAGGCGTCAGACTCCGCGTCGGAGAGCTCCGTGCACGGTCCGTGCACAAGGATCTGACGGCCGAGCTCATTCCAGTGGAAGAGCGCCTGCGCGCGCGGGTTCTGCGCGAGCTGACGGCCCTTCAGGCTGAGCCGGTTGGTGAAGCAGCGCAGACCGTCAGGGCCGATCCCGCGCAGGAGGACTGTCCGTGCCGAGGGGCGCCCGTCCCGTCCCGCGGTCGCCAGCGTCATCGCGTTCGGATCGGTCATCCCGGTCGCCGCAGCATCGGCGAGCCAGCGCTCGAGCAGCTCCAGCGGGTCCTCCGGCAGGCTTTCCCGGTCCAGCGGCGAGGCGTCGGCGCTCATCTGGGGATCATCCATCAAGCGTGCTGCTGGGTGAGCTTCGCGGACGGATCGATACCCCAGCGCGCGGCGATCTCCTCGAGGGCGCCGTCCATCCCCCAGCGGTCCGGTAGCGCCTCGCCATCGTGATCCGGCGTGCCGCCCTTGAGCGCCATGCAGTTCGTGTTGTCGCCGATCTCCCGCACGAGCCGCAGGTCATCGGCGTCGAGGACGACCTCCCGCGGCGTGGCCGCGAGCTCGGCCCGCTTCTCCTCGATCGGCCGCGCGCCCTCGCCGATCTCCTGAATCAGCGTCGGGACGGTGCAGCGCACGGCCTGCTGCGCGAGGTTCCACTGGCAGGCGAGCTGGAGCATCGTGAGCCCGTGACGCTCAGCGATCGGCCGCACGCGTTCGAGTTTCGCGACCCCCTGCTCGACCCAGCCCTCGGGACGAAAACCACGGTGATCGGCCTGCGCGAAGAGATGGCCGGGACGCACGTCGTCGTGGAAGATCCCGCCGAAGTCGGCGACCCGGGTGATCAGGTCGACACCATGGCGCTCCGCCGCCGGAAGAACGAGCTCGACCGGCCAGGGCTCGAACGGATTGAGGATCACCATGCCCCAATCGATGATCTCCCCGAAGGCGTCCAGGCAACCGATCAGGTCGAGCACATAGCCGTTCGCCGGCCCGGGCGCGATCCCGACCGCATCGGCCAGGCCCTCGTCGCGCAGCCCACGCATGCCCTCCCAGACGGCGGTGCTGGTGAACCCGGTCCGGTCGGGGTTGTGGAGCAGCAGCACGTCGAACCGATCAACCCCGCAGCGCTCGAGGCTGCGCTCTGTGGCCATGCGCAGGTACGCGCCGTACTCCGCGGGGCCGCGCAGCGCGGGATCGGTGAAGCGCGGATACCCCTTCGCTCCCTGGCGCTCACCCTCGTAGAAGTCGTGGCCGATCGCGCCGACCAGGCGATAGCCGTCACGCGGCAGGCCCTCAAGGGCGCGACCGACGCAGCGATCGGCCTCGCCTGCGCCATAGGCGTCGGCGGTGATCACCGTCGAGACGCCGTCGCCCGGGCGCAGCAGCGCGCTCAGACGCTGATCGTCGAGCGGCTCACCGAAGTGCATGAAGCGCCCACCGGACCACGATCCGAGGGCGACATGGGAGAGGTCAACGGTCATGCGAAGAGCCTACGCGGCCGCCCACCGTGGTGCGCATCCGGCGGAACCTGCCCCCCTAGGAGCCGCGGGCGCCTATCGTCCCCGGTGCCGTCATGACCGCGACGCACACTCCAGGCCCCGGCGACGTTCTCGGCGGATGCCGTCTTGACCGGCTCGTAGCGCAGGGCGGCATGGGCATGGTCTACGAGGCCACCCATCTGGCACTCGGGCGCCGGGTCGCCGTGAAGATCATCGCCCCGCAGCTGGCGCACGACCCCGAATTCCGCGAGCGCTTCGAGCGCGAGGCACGCCTGACCGCGCGCCTGCATCACCCGAACGTGGTCGATGTCCATGACGCCGGCGAACAGGACGACGTCCTCTACCTCGTGATGCGGTTCGTCGATGGGATCGACCTGCGCACGCTGCTGCAGGGCGGGCAGCGGCTGGCTCCCGCCCGGACGGTGACCCTCGTCGGGCAGATCGCCGATGCGCTCGATGCGGCCCACACCGCCGGGCTGATCCATCGTGACGTCACGCCATCGAACATCCTGATCAGCGGGAAGGGGTCGACGGAGCAGGCGGCGCTCACCGACTTCGGGCTCGTCAAGCACATCGACACCGCGGGGCTCACCCGCACCGGGGCGTGGTTCGGCACGCTCGCCTACGTCGCCCCCGAGGCGCTGCGCGACGAGACGATCGACGCGCGCGCAGACATCTATGCCCTCGGGTGCCTGCTCCACCGGATGCTCACCGGCGAGACGCCGTTCCCGCGTGAGAGCGATGCAGCGGTGATCGCCGCGCATCTGACTGACCCGCCGCCACGACCCTCGGCGACACGCGGCGTGCCCGCGGGCCTCGACGCGGTCGTCGCGCGGGCCCTGGCAAAGCAGCCCGGCGACCGCTTCGCCTCGGCCGGCGCACTGGCAGCCGCCGCACGAGAGGCGCTCACCGCCGCTCCCGAAACGCCGGCGGGAACCGCTCCGACGCAGCGACGGGCGCCCGGCGACGCGGACATGCCGACGCGCGTCGCCCCGGCACCGGCACCGGCGCCGCGCGCGAGCAGCGCCCGCCCCCTGCGGCGC
>WLNG01000057.1 GCA_009699915.1 Actinomycetota bacterium | reverse complement strand
CCTGGCGCGCACTCAGATAGAGCTGGCGAGTCGGGACGACGCCCGCCGAGAGCCCATCGCGCAGCTCGTCGATCACGGCGGCCGGGTAAACGCTGCGGTGGACGGTGACGTCGAGGAAGGGCGGGCGATCCACGATGCCCAGCATAGGCTGGAAGCACGCGATCCGCGCGGCCGCTGGCGCGCGAGTGGTCCCGCAGCGCGCGGTCCGTTACGGTCTCGGAAATCAAGCTCGGACGCTTCCGGGCCGATGAGAACACGTGATGGCAGAGAACGGCGGATCATGGCTTGCCCCAACGGCTGAGCATCGCGCTCGCATGGTCGACATGGAGCGCCGGACACGTCGCGTGCGCGGCCTGGTGCTCTTCGCGGTTGGCGGGGGCACCGTCGTTCTCGCCTTCGAGTGGGGCTGGCGTCCAGTCGCCGTATTCGTCGCCTTCGCGCTCTGCGTCCCGGTGATCAATCGCTGCATGGCGCGCAGCAATCGCCCGGAGGGCTGGCTGCTGGGGCTCACGCTGCTTTCCGTCCTGGCGATTGGGGGTCTCGCTGCGCTCTCCGGCGGGGCTTCGAGCATCGCGCTGCCATGGCTGGTGCTTCCGGTGGTCGCTGCGACGACCGTCTTCGGCGCAAATGGCTTCCTCGCGACGCTCGACGTGGCGATCGTGGTGCTGGCCGCGCTCGTTGCGACCTCCGGCACCGATCACCCCCACACCGAGCAGGTGGTGGCTGCCACAGTGGTGCTCGTCATCGCCGTCGGCGCCTACGTCTGGGAGCTCATGTCGGCGGACCTGCGCTCGCGGCGCAGTTCGGTTCTCGACCCGCTGACGGGGCTCCTGAACCGTTCGACCTTGGAACAGCGCTTCGATGAGCTGCGACAGCAGGCGATGGTGGCGCGCAAGCCGATCGCGCTAGTCGTGATCGACATCGATCACTTCAAGCGCGTCAACGATCAACTCGGCCACGCCGTTGGGGATGTCGTCCTGCGTGAGGTCGCCGACGTCATCCGCACCTCGCTGCGCTCGTTCGAGCCTGCATACCGGCTTGGTGGTGAGGAGTTCCTGATGTTGATCCCGGGCATGGACGAGGCGGCGGCGATCCGTCACGCCGACCATGTCCGCCGCCGCATCGAGGAGGCCCGCCCTGCCGGGGTCGGCCTGACCATCTCGGCCGGCGTGGCTGCCGGCGAGGGCGAGGATCTCGTCTACGCGCGCATCTTCGATCGCGCGGATGCGCGCCTCTACATCGCCAAGAGCGCAGGGCGCAACAAGGTGGAGCCGTCACTGGAGACGGTCGCTCCGCGCGTGAAGCTCGTGCCTGACGCCGTGCTGCCGCGTCCTCAGTCCAAGCCCTGAGCGATCCACAGCAGCCGCCCGTTGGTCGGGCCGCTGAAGCGGGTGCGGTATGGGGTGCCTGCGGGGATCATGGTCCCCGTCCCGGCAGCGAGCAGGAGGACCTCACCGGCGAGATGCAGCTCGAGCGTGCCGTCGAGCACATGGAGTGCGAGCTCGTCGCTGGTTCCGGGCCGCTCGCACCACCCGTCGTGGCCGCCATGCTCGAGCACGACGGTTCCCCCAGGCAGCCGCGCGAGCAGGATCGATCGCGGGGGTTCCTGGTCGCCGGTGCGGTCTTCGGTGAAGAGCTGCCCAGCATCGATGCCGAGCGCACCGACCATCCGCGCGAGCGTCTCGACGCTCGGTCCGGCGAGACCGCGCTCGATCCGGCTGAGGTGGCCGGGCGAGATGCCCGCAGCCCGCGCGCAGCTGCGCAACGAGAGTCCCAGGCCCTCGCGCCGCCGGCGCAGCAGCGCTCCGACGCCGTCGGCGGCAGACTCTGGCGCTGGCTCGTCCACGGCCGCGAGTCTCGCAGCGCGCAAGGACGGGCCGCCTGCGTCAGGAGCCTGCGACGACGCGCAGCTGGGTGCCTCCGACGAGAACCACGTCGCCGGCGTGCAGCTGCCGGCCGCGTCGGTTCTCCGGCTCTCCGTTGACGAAGACCGCGCCGCCCCCGAGGATCAACTTCACGTCACCGCCGCCATCGGCGAGGTCGGCGAGCTTGAGGAGCTGGCCGAGGCGGATCATCTCACCACGGATCGGGACGTCGACGGGCATGGAGCGAGCGTAGCCGTCGTCGCTCAGGGGAGCCGGACCAGCAGCCGCTCGGCCCGCGGCCCTTCCACCTGCTCGACCTCGAACTCCAGGTCGCCGACGTCCACGCGGTCGCCACGGCGCGGCGCGCGTCCGAGGCGGCCGAAGACCAGGCCGCCGAGCGTCCGGTAGTCCTCGGTCGGCAGGACGGTCCCGAAGCGCTCGTTGAAGTCGTCGGTCGTGTGCGTGCCGGAGACGCGCAGCCGACCATCCGGGAGCTCCTGCACCGTCTCGTCGGGCAGTCCGTACTCCTCTTCGATCTCGCCGACGATCTCCTCGACAAGGTCGGTCAGGGTGACGATCCCGAGCGTCGATCCGTACTCATTGACGACGAGCACCATCGGTACGCCAGCCTTGCGCATCTCTTGGAGCAGGGCGCCGACATCCTTCGTCTCGGGGACGACCGGCAGGTCGCGCGCGAGCGGCTCGATCGGTCGCTCCGGGCCGACCTGCGCCGCCGCGGCGAGGTCGCGCAGGTGGACGAACCCCGCGACGTCATCGAGCGACCCGCGCAGGACGGGGAAGCGCGTATGGGGGGACTGGAGAGCCTCCTCCAGGGCGAGCCGCGCCGGCAGCGAGGCCTCGAGCGTCACGACCTCGGACCAGGCGACCATGAGATCGGCCGCCTCCTGGGTGGCGAAGTCGAAGACGTTGTAAAGCATCTCCTCCTCTGCCTCCTCGATCAGTCCGGAATCCTCGGCCTCGGCGACGAAGCCGCGCAGCTCATCGACGGTGTGGACGCTCGCGCCGGCCGGATCGGCCGGGATACGCAGCAGCCGCAGCACGAGGCGTGCGGCGTGCTGGAGGATCCATACCGCCGGTCCGAGCAGCACCTGCAGCGTGCCGATCGGGCGCGCGACGACCATCGCGATGGCCGGCGCGTGACTCAGCGCGACGGTCTTAGGCACGAGCTCGCCGAGCACCACGCTCAGGAACGTGATGATGAGGAAGGCGAGGGCGAACGACGCGGCCGTCGCGAGTGCAGGCTCGAGCAGCTCGCGGAAGACCGGCTCGCCGAGGGCGCCGAGGGCGATTCCGAGCGTCGTGATCCCCACCTGGATCGTGCCGAGCAGCCGCACCGGCTCGTCCATCAGCTTCAGCGCGCGCGCTGCGCCGCCGCGCCCCTCGTTCGCGAGCGCCTGCAGCCGGGCCCTCGGTGCGGTCACGAGCGCGTACTCGGCGGTCACGAAAAACGCGTTCGCGAGGATCAGAAGGAGAACGCCGACGAGTCCGAGTGCGGTCACGTAGCCAGCGAGCCTAACGGGCGTGCCCTACCATCGCCGGGCGATGACGACTTGGACCTTCCTCACGAACCACGCACACGTGCTGCTCTGCGTCGCCCGTGACCCGGGAATCCGCCTGCGTGAAGCCGCCGCAGAGGTCGGTATCACCGAGCGCGCCGCCCAGCGGATCGTCGCCGAACTCGTGGAGGCCGGGTACCTCACGCGCAGTCGCGAGGGGCGCCGCAACCGATATCAGGTGCACGATGAGCTCCCCCTGCGTCATCCGCTGGAGCAGGGCCACGACATCGGGGAACTGCTCGGGCTGCTGCGACCGGAGAGCTCGCGCTAGGCGCCCACGCCGGTCAGGCGCCAGGGCATCGTCTCAGGGCCGTCGAGCGCCATCATCCAGCGCTCGGTGAAGGTGGTTTCCGCGTCTCGTGATCCGGAGACCACGGCGGCGGTGTCGCGATCCTCGATGTAACGGCGCCCGCGCACGCGCACACCGACGAGCATCCGGGCCGGCTCCGGGGTCGGGAGCAGCAGCTCCACCGTGACCTGCTCGATCCGCGGCCCCCGCACGACCAACCGCGTGCGCCGCTCCGCGTCACCGCCATAGAGCAGGGCGGCGACGGCGGCCGGTGTTGCGACGGCGTTCAACGGGGCGTCGTCGCCGTCGACGGCTTCGGCCCACGCCTCGGCGGCGCGGCGAGCGGCAACGCTCAATACGTCAGGGGCGAAGCGTGCGTCGGCGAGCGAGAGATCGAGCGCCTGAGCGCTTGCGTCCTCCGCCAGGCTGACGCTGATGAGGTCGCTGGTCGTCATGCCACCGATCGGCGCTCCGGCCGCGGCGCCCTCCAGGACAGCCTCGTCCCGCACGCGTTCATCCGCCCACGGTGAGGGTACGAGCGGCGCGCTCAGGTTGTGCGCCCCCTCGACGTTCTGCTCGATGGAGGTGAGGATCCAGCGGCCCTCGCGCTTGGCGAGCGTCCAGTACTCCCGCAGCTCGACGACCGAGGCTGTGGTGCCGCTGCGCATCACCCGGCGCCCGCCGGACTCGACGTAGTCCTCCAGCGATGCCTCCACGTTCACCACGACACGGTCCTCCGCGTCGTCCTCGCGGTTCGTCAGGCCGACGTACCGGATCGCCGGTCCGCTGATCACGCGCACGCGGTTGTGCCAGCCTCGGCGATCGAAGTCGGTCAGGCGCCGTCGCCACTCGACCATCAGGTCCGGCCCGACGAGGCGCTCCAGCGCTGACTGGTCACGGGCGTCCCAGGCTCCCTGGATGGCGTGGAACATCACGCCGGTGTCCGCGACGACCCGCTCGAGTGCGAACGCGGCATCGTCCTCTGCGGCCTGTGCGGCTGCGCGGCGGACCTGCGCGTCGCGCTCATCAAGCCGCCGACGCATCTGCCGGGTCACCAGCCAGGTATTGATCACGCTCAGCAGCACCACGGCAATGACGATCAGGATGATCGCCAGCACGACCCATCCGCCCCCGCTGCCGACGTAGATTCCGCCCCCGCTGCCGCCGTAGTAGCGGCCACCGCCACCGCCGGAGAATCCTCCTCCGCCGCCGAAGCTGCCGCCACCGAAGCTCGATGACCCGCCGCCGGCCGCGCCGGTGATGAAGGGAATGACACCCATGCTGTCCAGTCTCGCAGGCGGCCGGGTAGCCTGCGACGGATGGAAGGATCCTCGACTCCGTCGCCCTCGGCCGCCGAGCTGCGCGAACTGCTCGGGACCCTCACCGACCTCGGGAACGCCGCTGCCGTCCTCGGCTGGGACCGCGAGACGATGATGCCGCCGGAAGGCGCGAGCTACCGGGGCGAGGTGCTGGCGACGCTTGAGCAGCTCGCCCATTCCAGGCTCGCGGATCCTCGGATCGCCGAGCTGACCGCCGCCCTGGCCGCCGAGGCCCATCCCGACACGATCGACGCGGCGATCGCCAGGGTCGTCGCACGCGATCACGAGCGCGCCGTACGAATACCACTCGAGCTCACCGCGGAGATCGAGCGTGCAAGCGCCGCCGCGATTCCGGCGTGGGCCGCTGCGCGCGAGTCGGACGACTTCGCCGCGTTCCGGCCGCACCTCGAGCGCCAGGTCGAGCTGCGCCGTCAGCTGGCCGCCTGCTTCCCTGAGGCGGCGCATCCGTACGACGCGCTCCTGCAGCCGTACGAGCCGGGGGCCACGACAGCCGCGATCCGCAGCGTCTTCGGCCGTCTGCGCGAGGGGCTCGTCCCGCTCGCCCGTGAGATCGCCGAGCGCCCGGAGCCTGAGCCGTTGCCGGGTGGCCTCGCCGAGGCCGGGCAGCGGACGCTGGCGTTGGAGGTGGCCCACTCGTTCGGGTTCGATGAGCGCTCCTGGCGCTTGGATGACTCACGCCATCCGTTCTCGCAGAGCGCCGGTCCTCACGATCAGCGTGTCACTGCGCGCTGGGACGAGGCCGACCTCGGCGGCCTCTTCGCCGTCATGCATGAGGTCGGTCACAGCCTCTATGAGGAGGGCGTCGATCCGGAGCTCGCGCGCACCACGCTGGGAAGCGGCGTTTCGATGGGGATCCACGAGTCCCAGAGCCGGCTCTGGGAGAACCAGGTGGGGCGCTCCCGGGCGTTCTGGTCCTACTGGCTGGGGCGTGCCGCCGAACTGCTGCCCCCGTTGCAGGGGATCGGGCTGGAGGACTTCCTCAGGCGCAGCAACATCGTCCGGCCGTCGCTGATCCGGGTCGAGGCAGACGAGGTCACTTATGCCCTCCACGTGATCCTGCGCTTTGAGATCGAGGTCGCCCTGATCGAGGGGACCCTCGCCGTCGCCGACCTTCCAGAGGCGTGGGCGCAGCTGATGCAAGAGCTGCTCGGCGTCACCGTCCCCGACGACCGGAGTGGCTGCCTGCAAGACGTCCACTGGGCGTTCGGAGAGTTCGGCTACTTCCCGACATACGCGATCGGGAACATCGTCAGCGCGCAGCTCTGGCGTGCGCTGCGCAGAGCGCAACCGGACGTCGACGCGGCGATCGCGCGCGGCGATTGCGAACCGGTCCGCGACTGGCTGCGCGAGCACGTCCATCGCTTTGGCCGGCGGCTGGATCCGCCTGAGCTGCTGCTGCAAGCCACGGGCGAGAAGCTCGATCCGACGCCGCTACTCGAGGACCTGCGGGCGAAGTACTCCGAGCTCTACGGGCTGGCCTGAGCGGCCGTTCGCTCAGTGGGTGCTGATGACCTGGTCGATCAGCCCGTACTCGGCGGCCTGATCGGCGGTGAAGAAGCGGTCCCGCTCCATGTCCGCATGGACTCGCTCGACGGTCTGCCCGGTGTGGAGGGCGTAGAGATCGTCGATCATCGCGCGGGTCTTCAGGATCTCGTTCATGTGGATCTCGATGTCCGACGACTGGCCCTGAAACCCAGAGGAGGGCTGGTGGATCAGGATCCGGCTGTTGGGCAGCGCGCACCGCTTGCCCTTCGCACCTGCGGCCAGCAGCAGCGAGCCCATCGACATGGCGACCCCGCAGCAGATCGTCTGCACGTCGGGCTTGATGAACTGCATCGTGTCGTAGATCGCCATCCCGGCGTAGATCGAGCCGCCCGGCGAGTTGACGTAGATCGAGATGTCCTTTTCCGGGTCCTCCGACTCCAGGTGCAGCAGCTGCGCCACGATCAGATTCGCGACCTGATCGTCGACGGGGGTCCCGAGGAAGATGATGCGCTCGTTGAGCAGGCGCGAGTAGATGTCGTACTCGCGTTCGCCGCGCGCCGTGGACTCGACGACGGTGGGGATGAGGGGCATGAACGGACCCTAGCGGTCGATCAGCTTGAGAGCGGCCGCCTGGTAGCGCTCCCCGACTGCGGTCGGCAGCTCGGCATCGATGCGGGCGAGCACCGCAGCTGAAAGCTGCAGCTGAGCGGCTCCGAGGTTCTCCTCGAGGTACGAGCGGCGCTTGGTCCCCGGGATTACGACGATGTCATCTCCCTGGGCGAGTACCCACGCCAGCGCGAGCTGTCCTGCGGTGGCGCCCAGCTCGGCGGCGATCTCCACGACCTTGTCGGCGATCGCGAGGTTGGTCTCGAAGTGCTGATCGTCCAGGCGCGGGATCAACCTGCGCACATCGTCCTGCGGGAGGTCGGCGAGGCTCGTGATCGCGCCGCTCAGGAACCCGCGTCCGAGCGGCGAGAAGGCGACGAGCCCGATGCCCAGCTCGCGCATCGTCGGCAGCACCTCGGCCTCAATTTCCCGCTCCCACATCGAGTACTCGCTCTGCACGGCGGCGATCGGGTGGACGGCGTGGGCGCGGCGGATCGTCGCCGCCGAAGCCTCGCTGAGCCCGATGTGGCGAACCTTGCCCTCGGCGACGAGCTCGGCGAGCGCGCCGATCGACTCCTCGATCGGGGTTGCCGGATCGACCCGGTGGAGGTAGTAGAGGTCGATGTGATCCATGCCGAGGCGCAGCAGCGAACCCTCGATCGCTTTGCGAGCCATCGCCGGGGAACCATCGGCGACGATGTCCATCACCGCGCTGGAGGCCTCGCGCGGGTAGAGCCCGAACTTCGTCGCGAGATCGAAGTCGG
>WLNG01000056.1 GCA_009699915.1 Actinomycetota bacterium | reverse complement strand
TAGTCCTTCGGCGTGCCGTCGCTCGCGCTTGAGCGTCCCGGCGCGTCAGCCTCTGCGCAGGCGCATGGCGGGAATCAGCTGAGCGGCCTCGAGCGCGATGCGCCAGGACATCTTCGAGCTTCCCAGCGTGCGGTCCCGGAAGATGATCGGGACCTCGACGACGTGGAAGCCGCGCAGGATCGCGCGGTAGGTCAGTTCGACCTGGAACGCGTACCCGCGAGAGCGCACCGACGGCAGGTCGATCGCCTCGAGCACCTCGGCGCGCAGGCACTTGAACCCGCCGGTCAGGTCGTTGACGGGTACCCCGAGGATCCCGCGGGCGTACAGGCAGCCCGCACGACTGACCGTCCGCCGTAGCGCCGGCCAGTCGGCGATGCCGCCGCCGTCGACATAGCGCGAGCCAAGCGCGACATCGGCGCCGCCCTCGCGCACCGCAGCGAGCAGGCGCGGCAGGTCGGCGGGGTCGTGAGAGAAGTCGCTGTCCATCTCCATCACGTAGTTCGCGCCCATGTCGAGTGCGCGCCGGAAGCCGGCGAGGTAGGCCGGCCCGAGCCCGGCGCGCTCGGTGCGGTGGAGCACCTCGACCTCGCCTGGATGCGCGCCGGCGAGCCGGTCGGCGATCGCTCCGGTGCCATCCGGGGAGTCGTCGTCGACGACGAGGATGCGGAAGCCTTCCGGGCAGGCCGGCCCCAACGCGTGGCGCGCAGCAACGACGATCCGCTCGAGGTTCTCGGCCTCGTTGAACGTCGGCAGGATGAGCCAGGGCTGGGCGGGCATGCGGGACGAGGAGCGTAGTTCGGTCCGGTCAGCCCAGGAGCCGCGGCAGAAGATCCCGCGCGACGAGCCGGTCGATCGCAGCGCGAGAGAGGTGCGCGACCAGCGCAGCCGCACGCTCCTGGTAGCCGAGGGCGGGGCCATCCAGCGCGGTGCGGATCGCGGGCGCCAGATCCTCCGACACCAGGCGATGGTCGAGATCGCGGGCCATGCCCAGCGCAACGTACGGGCCCGGTGCGGGGCTTGTCACCAGAACGCATCCGTCCGCCAGCGCCTCGAGCTGGGCGATCCCGTAGTCCTCACGCCGCGGGGCGCAGACGAAGACCCGCGCGCGCAGCAGCAGCCTGCGGTACTCGCCCGGCTCCAGCGGGCCCGTGAACACCACGCCATCCGGGGCGCGAGCTGGGCTGCGTGACGGGTCAAGGCCGGTGACGACGAGCTGCTCGCCGGGCCGGCGGGCGATCGCCCAGGCCGCGAGGATGCGATCGAGTCCCTTCTTCTCCGGATCGCCCGCGTAGGTCACCGCTGCGATCTCCCGAAGCTCCCATGGCTCGCCTGTGCCCGCGGCCTCCACGGGGATCGGAACGACGAGCCCCTTGGGATGCGGGACGGGCAGTTCCTCGAGCGCCTCGCTCGAGCACGGCAGCAGCAGCGGGGACTGCTCAAGGCGCCGTCGCTCAAGCGGCCGCTGCCAGATTCCGTGGCGACCGGGGCGCGTGGCCGCCGCCGGCGCGTCGAAGCGGATCGCGCCGGGGCGCGGCCAGAGCAGCGCTGCCGTCGTCGTCGAGTAGAGGATCGCCCGCGGATCGTGTTGGGCGATGCCGGCAATCGCAGCCTGGCGGGCGGCGCGCGCCCAGAGCAGGTCGGTCAGCGCGAACGTGCGGATCTGGCGCGGGCGGCGCGCTGCGACGACGGCGACCCCCGCGCCCGCGCGCTCCAGCGACTGGGCGAGCTCGCGATCGGCGGCGCGCAGGCCGGGGGTGGAGCCGAGCGACACGAGCAGAACGTCGGCGCGCATCAGTGCCCCGGCACCGGTGGAAGGTCGCGGCGCAGGCCCGGTGTGCGCACGAGCCGCACCCCGCCCAGTGCGGTCGTGCTGTCGACGAAGAAGGTCACGCCATCGCGCTCTTCGATGGCGGTGACCGCGCGCTCCTGATGGCGCATCGCAAGCGCCGCGAGCAGGCCGAACCCCGCCGCGACCGCGGCCACCTGCGGCAGCACGACCGCCACGCCCGCTGCGATCAGCGTCGCCACCAGCAACGGCCAGAGCCGGTTGAGCAGGATCCGCACCGGGGCGAGCTCCGGAAGCGTGGTCGCGGTGCGCGCCTCGCGCAGCGCCCGGCGGATCGATGGGGATGGCTCAGTCCTGCGTCCCAGCCACGTGCCGGTGAGCGCCGCGAGGGTCCACCACCCCGCCCCGAAGAGCACCAGCGTTGCGTCGTCATCCAGGTGCGCGGCGATGACCGCGATCACTCCGAGCATCGTCGCGGTCCCCGCGCTCAGCAGGACGGTGCTGCGCAGGAGGTCGACGAAGCGCATGGTCGGTCAGGCGCTGAGCGCGATCAGCAGGCGCCGCACGCCGATTGGGCCGTCGACCGTTGCGTCGGCGGCGCTGAGGAGTTCGGGTGGGGACTCGTCCGAGAGCACGGCGAGGCAGACGGCCTGATCGAGCCGGCCGTCCGCGACCATGCCGCGCAGCGCGGTGAAGGCGTCAATGTCGGTGCGGTCGTCGCCGACGTAGAGCGCGTGTGTCACTCCCGAGCGTGCGAGCAGACGCCGAACCGCGCCGTCCTTGCCCATCGGCACCGGCGGGCGCAGCTCGATGACGCGGCGGCCGTGGTGGGTCTTCAGTCCGGCGGCGAGCGCTCTCGTGGCGATCTCCTCGGCCAGTGCGAGGGCGGCCTCCTCATCGTCTGCTCCGCGCCAGTGCAGCGCCACGACCGGACCCTTGTCCTCGCGGCGCAGGCCGCTCGCCCGCAGCGCGTCGGCGTCGCTCGCATCGGCGACCGCACGCACGCGCTCTCCCCAGCGCTCGGCCTCCGGATCGAGCTCGGCTGCGCGTGCGCCGCGAACCAGCAGTTCGGCGCCATGGATCCCCGCATACGGGATCGAGCCGATGCCCAGGATCCGGCGTGCGTCTGCTGCGCGCCGACCGGTGACGCAGCCCACCAGCGCGTAGCGCTCAGTGAGCTCCTGCACGGCCCGGCGGGTGAGTTCGGGGACGTTGGCCGCCTCGGGGTCGCGCACGACGGGCGCGAGCGTCCCGTCGAGGTCGAGCAGGATCGCGCTCTGCTCTCGGGCCGCTCGCAGGGGGGCGATCAGTTCTTCGGGAACCGGGGCCGGTGACACGCGACCTAGTATGGCGGGATGCGGGGCGAGCGCCTCAATCAGCTCGTGGCGATCGGGCTCGCCGCCGGGCTCTTCAGCGGACTCTTCGGCGTCGGCGGCGGCACGATCATCGTGCCCGCGCTGATTCTGCTGCTCGCCTACGGCGAACGGGAGGCGACCGGCACGTCGCTGGCCGCGATCGTCATTGCCGCCAGCGTGGCTGCCGGCCTGCAGGCCATCTACGGCAACGTCCGCGTCGCGGAGGGGCTGCTCGTCGGCATCCCCGCGATGGGCGGCGTGCTCGTAGGAACCTGGCTGCAGCAGCGTGTCCCGGGCGCGGTCGTGCGGCTGCTCTTCTCGATCCTGCTGCTGACGACCGCCGTGATCCTGGTGGTGCGGGCCTGATGATCCTCGAGGCGATCATCCTGGGGCTGGCTGCGGGCGTCCTTTCCGGGCTGCTCGGCATCGGCGGCGGCGCGCTCTTCGTCCCGGGGCTCGTGCTGATCCTCGGCCTGAGTCAGGTGGAGGCCGAGGCGACCTCGTTGCTCGCCATCGTTCCCGTCGCGCTGCTCGGTGCGTGGCGTCAGCGCGCCTACGGCAATCTGCGGATGCGGCAGGGCTTGGTCATCGGGGTCGCGTCGATCCCGGCTGCGCTGCTCGGCGTCGTGCTCGTCAATGCGCTGCCCGAACGGATCATCGAGTATGGCTTCGCCGCGCTGCTGGTCTTCCTCGCCTGGCGGATGATGCGCGGCGCGCTGGTCGAGCTGCGCGGAGACTGAGACCTCCGGTTCTGGCAGTCTTCTCGGCATGTCGACCGCCCCCCTCCTCTGGCAGCCGAGCGCGCAGCAGCGCGCGCAGACCAATCTCGCCCGGTATGTGGAGCAGCTCAACACCGATCGAGGGACCTCGTTCAGCATCGATGACTACGAGCAGCTCTGGCGCTGGTCGGTCGATGATCTCGAGGGATTCTGGCGCTCGATCTGGGACCAGTTCGAGGTGCTCGCCGACGGCGATCCCACCACCGTCCTCACGACCCACACGATGCCAGGAGCCGAGTGGTTTCCCGGCACCCGCCTGAACCTCGCCGAGCACGTCTTCCGCGGACGCGCAGACGATCGGGTAGCGATCGTTGAGGCCGGCGAGCTGCGCGAGCTGCGCGAGATCACCTGGGGCGAGCTGAGCGCGCTGACGGCCCGGATCGCCGGCGGTCTGCGCAACCTTGGCGTCGGCGAGGGTGACCGCGTCGTCGCCTACCTGCCAAACGCGCTCGAGGCGATGGCCGCCCTGCTGGCGACCGCGAGTCTGGGCGCGGTCTGGTCGAGCTGCTCGCCGGACTTCGGCGCGGGCAGCGTCGTCGACCGGTTCTCCCAGATCGAGCCGAAGGTCCTGCTGGCGGTCGATGGCTACCGCTATGGCGGACGCGACTTCAGCCGGATGGACGTCGTCGCTCAGCTTGAGGCAGCGATGCCGACGCTTGAGCACGTCGTGCTGCTGCCGTACCTCGACGCGAACGCCACGCCGGACGCGCTGCAGCGGGGGATGTCGTGGGCCGATCTGCTCGAGCGCGGTGAGGGCGTGCCGCTCGAGTTCAACCGCGTGCCCTTCTCAAGCCCGCTCTGGGTGCTCTACTCCTCTGGCACGACCGGGCTGCCGAAGGCGATCGTGCAGGGCCAGGGCGGCATCCTGCTCGAGCTGCTCAAGACGCTGCACCTGCAGGTCGACGCCCGCGAGGGCGACCGCGTCTTCTGGTTCACCACCACGGGCTGGATGATGTGGAACTTCCTCGCCGGGGTGCTGCTCACCGACGCCTCGATCGTCCTCTACGACGGCAATCCCGGCACGCCAACGCTCGATCGCCTTTGGGATCTTGCGGCCGAGGCCGGGATCACGACCTTCGGGACCAGCGCGAGCTTCATCTCCTCCTGCCAGAAGGCGCGCGTGCGGCCGGCAGCGGGCCGCGATCTCTCCCGCCTGCGTGCGATCGGTTCGACCGGTTCGCCGCTCTCTCCGGAGGGCTTCCGGTGGGTCTATGACGAGCTGGCGAGCGACCTGTGGCTCTTCTCGACCAGCGGAGGCAGCGATGTCTGCACCGCGTTCGTGGGCGGGGTGCCCGTCCTTCCCGTGCATGAGGGCGAGCTCCAGTGCCGCGCCCTGGGCGCGAAGGTCGAGTCCTTCGATGAGGACGGGCTCCCGCTGATCGGCGAGGTCGGCGAGCTCGTGCTCACCGAGCCGCTGCCGTCGATGCCGCTCGGTCTCTGGAACGACCCGGACGGGTCACGGCTGCGGGACGCCTACTTCGACATGTACCCAGGGATCTGGCGCCACGGAGACTGGATTCGCATCACCGAGCGCGGGTCGGCGATCATCTACGGGCGCTCGGACTCGACGATCAACCGCGGCGGCGTGCGGATGGGAACGGCCGAGATCTACCGCGTCGTCCTCGCCCTCGACGCGGTCGTCGATGCGCTCGTGGTCGACGTCCCGCAGGATGAGGGCGATAGCTGGATGCCGCTCTTCCTTGTCCTCGCCGAGGGCGCGGAGCTCGATGAGGAGCTCATCGCCGAATTGCGCGCCCGGATCCGCGAGGAGTGCTCGCCCCGGCACGTGCCGAGCGACGTGTTCGTCGTGCCGAAGGTGCCGCGCACGATCTCCGGGAAGGTCGTCGAGGTGCCGGTCAAGCGAATCCTGATGGGTGAGGCCGCCGATGCGGTCGTCAGCCGCGAGTCGCTTGCCGACCCGAGCGCGCTCGACTGGTTCGAGCAGCTCGCGCGCGACCGGTCCGCCTGAAAACGCACTTCGCGGGTGCTGGAATTTTTCGCCCATCGGGAGGGAGCCTGCCGCGTGAGAGCGAATCCGCAGGGTGAGGATGACCATGCGCGTTCCCACGCCCGTTCCCGCACACCCGTCCGAGCGGCTCTTCGAGCTCGCTGTGGACGCGATGCTCGTCTGCCGCATGGACGGCGCCGTCTGCGCGGCCAACCCCGCAGCGGGACGGCTTTCGGGCTGCGATCCGGGCGCCCTGATCGGCCGGGGCCTCCCGTCGCTGGTCGCCCCACGTGACCGTCGCCGCGTGCGCGCTCTCCTGGCGCTTGCCGCCGGTGAGCGTGCCCCGCAGGCCGGCGAGCTGCGCCTGCGCGTGCACCATCGCGAGGGGCAGCATCTCTGGGCGCAGATCCGCGTCGCCATTGATCGCGAGGCCGGGCTGATCTACGTCGTGGCGCGCGAGGCGCACTCCGCGGTGCTTGCTGAGCAGGAGCTCCTGGCGGCACGCACTCGTCTGGCCGAGGTCGAGCAGCTGGCTGCGCTCGGGAGCTGGGAGTGGATCGTCCACGAGGACCGGGTGAGCTGGTCCGATGAGCTTGCACGGATTCATGGCCACCGCCCCGCTACCACCGATCGTGCCTGGGACCTGCACCTTGAGGGCGTCCATCCTGAGGACCGTGAGCGGCTGGCGCGCGCGGTCGGTCAGGTGCTCGCGGATGGCGATGCGGCAAATCTCGAGCACCGGATCGTGCGTCCCGATGGGGAGATCCGCACCGTCAGCGCCCGCGTCGAGGTCGTGGCGGAGGCCGGCGGTCATCCGATTCTCGTGCGCGGGAGCTGCCGCGACGTCACCGAGACGCGCCGCGTCGCGGATGCCCAGCGCGCCGCCGAACAGCTCTTCCGCAGGGCCTTCGACGATGCGCCGATCGGGATGGCGCTCGTCGATCTCGACGGACGCTGGCTGCGCATCAACCGGTCGCTTGCGGCGATGACCGGACGGACCGAGGTCGAGCTGCGCGCGACGACGCTGCGCGGACTTGCGCATCCCGAGGACGCCGACTTGACCGCGCCGTTCGATCACGAGCTGGCCTCCGGACGTCGCCGGAGCTATGCCGTTGAGCAGCGCTGGATGCGCGGCGATGCCGATGTCATGCGCGTTCTCGTGCACGCCTCGCTGCTGCATGGCGACGGGGACCGGCCCATGAACATCCTCATCCAGGCGATCGATCTCGGCGGGACGCCGCGCCTGGAGATCCGCCGCACGCCACGTTCCGGGCGCCCAGTCCGCACGCTGCGGGTCGTCGAGCCTGCGGGCTAGGCGGCTGGGGGGCTCGCGTCGAGCCCCATCCCGTGCTCGATGGCGCCCTTCACCGCGGCGTCGAGAGCGTTGAGCCGCTGCAGTGCGAGCGCCTCGGGCAGCGCGAAGCCGCCACGCCCACCGCGCCCGGCCGCCTCGGCGCCGTGATGGGTGAGCACGCAGTGCGAGACCGCGAGCGCGCGCGCATCGTCCAGGCCGGTGCGCGCGCACCATCCCGCGAGCATCCGCAGCCCGAGCTCGATGTGCCCGAGCATCCGGCCCTCCTCGGTGAGGCCGATCTCCGCGCCGAGTTGCAGCTCGCGCGTGCGGCCGACATCGTGGACGATCGCCGCCGTCAGCAGGAGGTCCTGGTCGAGTCGGGGGTGGATCGCGCACGTTTCGAGTGCGAGCTGCGCCACTCCGACGGTGTGCTCCAGGAGGCCGCCGAGGTAGGCGTGGTGCGCGCTGCGCGTCGCCGGGGAGCGCCGCAGGGCTGCGCGCAATTCGTCGTCGCGCAGAACGTGCTCAAGCAGTGCGCGCAGTCCGGGCTGGCGCACCTCGCCTGCGAGCGACTCGAGGAACCCGTCGAGCTCGTCGAGGTCGCGATAGGCGACCGGTAGAAACGCGGCGGGGTCGGCCTCGCCCTCCTGCGCCTTGCGCGCGGCGGTCAGCTCGGCCTGGAGCTCCCCGCGGAAGAGGCTCACGCGACCGGTCACGCGGATCAGGTCTCCGCGTTCGAAGCGGGCTCCGTGCAGATCCGCATCGCGAAAGAGCCGCGCCTGAACGCTGCCGGTGCGGTCGCGGAGCTCGAGGGCGAGATACGGGCTACCGGTTCGGGCGACGAGCCGGTCCTTG
>WLNG01000055.1 GCA_009699915.1 Actinomycetota bacterium | reverse complement strand
GATGGTCGCGGGCCCGATTCTGGAGGCGATCGGGGCCGCACTGCCCGCCGGTGCAGAGGTGATCGTGCTCGCGGGGAACCACGATCACGAGATCGTCGCGCCGTGGCTCGACGCCGGCGCGCTCGAGCAGGATCCCGAGCCGCTCGGGGAGGGGCGTATGGCGCCGCACTCGGCCACGCCGCTCGGCCAGGCGATCGCCGACCGGCTCGGACCGCGGGTGCGCACGCGCCTCGCCTATCCCGGGATCTGGCTGCGCGAGGACGTCTGGGCCACGCACGGCCACTACACCGATCGTCTGATCACGATCCCGACCTTCGAACGGATCGCCGCCGGCGCCATGGGGCGGGTCGTCGGCGCCCTGCCGGAGGGGCCAGGAGCGCTGGCCAGCGCCGAGGACTTCGAGGCGGCGCTCGCGCCGCTCTACGGCTGGCTCGACCGGCTCGCCAACGGCCGTGCGGCGGGCAGCCGCTGGGCAGCGAGTGGCGCGACAGCGAAGGCGTACGAGCTGCTCACCCCCGACAGCCGCAGGCCGCTGCGCGGACGCGCGTTCGCGGCGCTGCTGCCGGTCGGGATCGCCGGGCTCAACCTCGCCGGGATCGGCCCGGTGCATCACCGCATCGATTCGGATGAGCTGCGCCGGGCAGGGCTGATCGCCATGGGCCGGGTCGTGGGCCTCATGGGAATCGAGGCGCGCCACGTGATCTTCGGTCATACGCACTGCGCAGGGCCGCTCGACTGGCACAACCCGGCCGAGTTCCGCACGCCCTGTGGCGCGCAGTTGATCAATACGGGCTGCTGGACGCAGGAGCCGCGGATCGAGACCGAGAATCCCCGCAGTCCGTACCGGCCGGGATATGGCGTTGTGCTGGAGGACGAGGGCCCGCCGCAACTTGTGCGCCTCACCGAGGACCTCGGGCGCGTTCCTGTGCACAGCTTCTGAGCTGCGTGCGGCTCAGGCCAGCCCGGGCGCGAACCAGGTGAGCAGTACCTCGACGTCCCCCCGTGGCTCCACCGTGAGCTCGTCTGCCGTGTGGCGCTCGTGGGCGATCAGCAGATGGGCGCCCGGATGCGCGAGCTCGCGGTCTTCTCCGTTGATGGCGACCGTCCCGGCCCGGTCGGTGACGATCCACGCCTCTCCCGCCGCGTAGGGCCCGTCATGCGGGCCGGCGTGCTCGGCGGTCGGGATCACGATCGGCGCGTCGTCGTCGTCGGATGGGCGCACGAGTGGCACGGGATCACCGGGGGCGCCGAGCAGCTCCTGGATGATCTCTTCGGTCTCGCGGTAGCCGCCCTCGCCGAACCATGCCTGCGCGAGCTTCATCCGGGGGGCGAAGAGGTAGCGGCTCGGCCAGCCTTGGTTCTCGTAGGCGTGCCAGAGCTCGAACTGCGCGTCGATCGCGACCGGGTGGCGGATGTCGAGTCGCTCGACGGCGCTGCGCACCTGGTCCTCGTCGCGGCTCGTCTCGAATCCCGGCGCGTGCACGGAGATCACGCGCAGGCCGGCGGCGCCGTAGCGCTCGTGCCAGGCCTGGAGATAGGGGAGCGTCCGCAGCGAGGAGGGGCGGCAGAAGTCCCAGAACTCGATCAGCACCGGGCGCGTCGCCTGCTTCTCCATCCGCAGCGGCGCGACGTTGATCCACGTCATCTGCGGAAACCGGGGCGCCACGATGCTGTCGACCTGTGGGCGCATGGCAGTTGACGCGTGACGCTAGCATCGCCGCGCGTGATCGGCCTGCCTCACCCGCCGCTCTCCGACGGGGAGATCCTGCTGCGTGCCTGGGCCGCAGAGGATGTGCCTGCGCTCGTGCGTGCGTGCGCCGACCCGCTGATCCAGCGCTACACCTCTGTGCGGATTCCATATACGCCGGAGGATGCGCAGATGCTGGTTGACGCAGGGCGGACCGACACGGTGCTGCCGCTGGCGGTCACCGATGCGCACACCGGCGAGCTGCTCGGGGCGGTCGGCCTGCATGCCGTGGACGATCGCCGCAGCCGCACGGAGATCGGGTACTGGACGGTGCCCTGGGCGCGGCGGCAGGGGGTGGCGCTGGCCGCCCTGCAGATGCTCGCCGCCTGGGCGATGGCCGATCCGCCGGGTCTCGCGCTCGCGCGCGTCGAGCTCTACGCCGAGCCGGACAACCTGCCCTCGCAGCAGGTCGCGGAGGCGGCCGGGTTCGTGCGCGCCGATCTCGTGCGGGGCGGCATCGCGCTGCGCGGGCGCCGGCGTGACGTGGTGCGGTTCGTTCTCGAGCGCGCAGCGAACCCTGCAAAATTTCAATGAGATCCGCAACTCTGGCCTCCGCCGCGGTATAGATAGGCATCATCACCCGTCCTTGGAGGATTCAGTTATGCGCCGGATCGCCTTTCTCTCACTACTTGCACTGGTAGTGGGCGCCCTGTTCGCCAGCTCTGCGATGGCGATCAATTCCGAGCAGAAGTTCGACGCTACGGCGACGCCGACAGCTGGCGGAACCAAGAAGAAGCCGGTCGGCGTCTCGCTACATCTGCGCCCGTTCATCCCGGACATCTCGGCAGACCCGCCGTTCGCCACCAAGAAGGCGTTCGTCTTCTTCCCGAAGGAGCTCGTCCTCAACGGCAAGTTTTTCAAGTCCTGCCCGCGAGCGAAGGTCCAGAAGAACGAGCGGAAGTGCCCGAGCGGCTCGAAGATCGGTAGCGGCATCGCCGCCGGCCTTGCGCTCGGCCTCACCGAGAACCTCACGGTGGACGCCTTCAACGGCCCCGGTGGCAACAAGATCGAGCTGCTCGTGAAGGGCGTCAGCCCGCTCGTCATCCGCGAGGTGATCGAGGCGAAGATCGCGAAGGTCAAGGGAACGTACGGCTGGAAGCTGACCGTGCCGATCCCGACCGGCCTGCAGACTCCGGTCGACGGCGTCTACGCGACCCTGACGGACTTCGACGTCACGATCCCGAAGAAGACCATCAAGAAGGGCAAGAAGACCTACGCGTGGGCCGGGCTGACCGGCTGCACCGGCAGCCTGAAGTTCGGCTACCAGGGTCAGTACACCGATGGCACCAAGCAGGACGTCGCCATCGAGCAGGCCTGCTGAGCCGGCAGGCTTCAAGCACCGCTTCAGAGGGCGGGCCTCCGGGCCCGCCCTCTATAGTTCTGCTGCGATCAGCTCGCAGCAGCGGATGCTGTCGGTGATGGTCGCCTTCACCTGTTTCGGCCCTTGGCTCATCTCCTCCACCGTCCCATGACGATCCCGTTCGCTCACGCTGGCCACTGGTACCAAGCGCTGCTCTACATCGCTCCCGTCGTGCTGATCGCGCTCGGGCTCTGGTGGAGCGGCCGCAAACGCTAGGCGGCCGCTCCGGTCGATCACGTCGCCCCCAGGGTGCGGCTGCGCGCCTTGCAGGCGCGTCAGGGTTCGATCAGGCCACGCCGGATCGCGTACCGCACCAGCTCGACGCGGTCGCGCATGCCGAGCTTGCGCAGGATGTTGCCGCGGTGCGACTCGATGGTCTTCTCGCTGAGCCCGAGAACCTCGCCGATCTCGCGGTTGGTGTGCGCTTCGGCGATCAGCTTGAGCACCTCCTGCTCGCGCAGCGTGAGCGGCTCGCTCGGGCCGGTCGCCTCGTCGCTCATCCACTCGCGAACGAGCGATTCGGTCGCCGCGTTCGTGAGGAAGGGCTCACCGCGTTCGACAGCCCGCACCGCCTCGACGACGTCGCGCCCGGCCTCCTGCTTCAGGACGTAGCCAGAGGCACCGGCCTTCAGCGCTTCGAACACGTAGCGCTCGTCGTCGAACATCGACAGGATCACGACGCTGATCTCGGGCGCCTGAGCCTTGATCTCTCGCGTGACCTGCAGCCCGGTGAGGAGCGGCATGCTCACGTCCAGCACGGCGATGTCGGGCCGCAGTTCCAGCAGCATGCGCAGCGCCTGCGCGCCGTCGGCCGCCTCGCCGACCACCTCGAGGCCCTCCTGCCGCTCGAGCAGCAGCCGCAGTCCGCCGCGCACGACGCCGTGGTCGTCGGCGATGAGGATTCGCACGCTCATCTCTGGTCCGCGAGTCGCAGGTGGATTGTGGTCCCAGCGCCGATCGCGCTCTGGATCTCAAGGCGACCGCCGGCGAGCACGGCGCGCTCGCGCATGCCCAGGAGCCCGTGGCGCCCTGCTGCGTCTTCGCCAGAGAAGCCGGCGCCATCGTCGGTGATCTCGACGACGACGGCGCCCTCTTCGCGCTGTAGGCGCACCACGACGTTCGCCGCGCCCGCGTGCTGTGCGACGTTCGAGAGGCTCTCCTGGACAACGCGGTAGACCACGATCTGTCGCTCCGCGGAGAGCGTGTCGGCGGCGTGGGCGTCGATGTCGACGTTCATGCGCGTCCCGGACTGCCGCGCGAAATCACTTGCCTTCGAGCGCAGCGCCGCGGCGAGTCCGAGATCATCCAGCGCAGCGGGACGCAGTTCGCGCGCCAGTCGCAGCAGTTCGCGGATCGCCTGATCGGCTACGGCCTGCGTCTCCAGCAGTTCGTCGCGCAGCGCGTCCGGGGCATTCTGCGCGGTCGCCTGCAGCCGCAGCAGCACGGCGGTCAGCGCCTGGTTTGCTTCGTCATGGAGATCGCGTGCGATGCGTGTGCGCTCTTCCTCCTGAGCGCGTAGGACAGCTGCCGCGGTGCGGGCGCGCTCCTCGTCGAGCCGGTCGAGCATCCGCTCGAAGGACTCGTAGAGCCGCACGATCTCGTCGGTTCTGGCGTCGGGGAGCGTCGGCCGCGTGCGAGGGTCGCTGGCGACCTTCTCCATCGTGTCGATCATCCGCTCAAGCGGTTCGAAACGCCGCCGCAGCACGAAGCCATTGACGAGGACCGCGGTCAGGATCGCGACGGTGAGGATGCCGAAGCGCCGCAGATCGCTGCTGACGCTGAGGTCGAGCTGCGCGGCGACGCTTGCCGCAAAGACGGCGCCGGTCAGCAGCGCCGCGTTGACGGCGAGGACCTGCGCGAGCAGCGAAGAGCGCGAGAGGCGCGCTCCGCGTCGCTGGGGAATTCGGATGGCGACCACGGTTCACCCGTCCTATCGGCGGGGAAAGGCGGGTCCGATACCCCCGCCACGCAGCTGTCGGCCGCCGCTATACTTCCTGAAGTGAGAAATCCCGATCAGAATCAGGTGATTTAGTCGTGGCTCAGGTATCAGGCCAGGAGCTCCTGCGCCGAGTCAAGGAGCAGGTCACGGAGGTCGATCCCGCCGAGGTCGCCAAGCTCGTCGGCGGGGACGTCACGATCATCGACGTCCGCGAGACCGAGGAGCTCACGGCGGGCAAGGTGCCGGGAGCGCTCCACATCCCGCGGAGCTTCCTTGAGACTCGGGTCGAGGGCGTCGCCCCCGACCGTGGGCGACGCGTGGTCCTCTACTGCGCATCTGGAGCGCGCTCGGCCTTCGGGGCGCGCACGCTGATGCAGGAGCTGGGCTACGCGGATGTCGTGTCGATGTCCGGCGGATTCACGCTCTGGAAGGATCGCGGCTATGAGGTCGAAGTCGAGCGCACGCTGACCCCCGAACAGCGCGAGCGCTACGGCCGCCACCTGCTGCTTCCCGAGGTCGGCCTCGCGGGTCAGCAGGCGCTGCTCGATGCGAAGGTCCTGCTGCTCGGCGCCGGCGGGCTCGGCTCGCCGACCGCGCTCTATCTCGCCGCGGCCGGCGTCGGCACGCTCGGGATCGTCGACGGCGACGTCGTCGACCTCTCGAACCTCCAGCGCCAGGTGATCCACGACACCGCACGGATCGGGATGCCGAAGACCGAGTCCGCGGAGCAGACGATCAAGGCCCTGAACCCCGATGTGACGGTTGTCGGGTACCCGACGCGCCTCGATGCCTCGAACATCATGGAGATCATCGAGGGGTATGACGTGATCGTCGACGGGGTCGACAACTTCCCGACGCGCTACCTGCTCAACGATGCCACGGTGCGGCTCGGGATCCCGGTCGTCTCGGCGGCGATCCTCGGCTTCGAGGGCCAGCTCAGTGTCTTCAAGCCGCACGATGGCCCCTGCTATCGCTGCCTCTTCCGCCAGCCACCGCCTGCCGAGATGGCTCCTTCGTGCGGGGCGAACGGCGTGCTGGGCGTGCTCCCCGGAACAATGGGCCTGTTGCAGGCGACCGAGGTCATCAAGCTGATCACCGGCATCGGCGATCCCCTCATCGGGCGCCTGCTGATCTACGACGCGCTGGGCACAGAGTTCACCGAGCTGAAGATCCGCCGCGATCCCGAGTGCCCGATCTGCTCCCGCGACCCGGGGGAGATCGGCGACGACGAACTCGGAGTGTTCCCCGACTACGAAGCGTTCTGCGCCGCTTCGGGCTAGGGTTCACGGCGATGGCAACGATCCGAATTCCCCCGGTCCTGCGTCCTTCGGTTGGCGGAGAGCGCGAGGTGTCGGCTCCGGGCGGCACTGTCGGCGAGGTTCTGCGCAACCTCACCGAGATGCATCCCGACACGGCGACGCAGATCTTCAGCGGCGAGGGCGAGCTCAATCGCTACGTCAACGTCTATCTGAACGACGAGGACGTGCGCGTGCTCGACGGGCTGGAAACGGCCGTCGGCGAGGGCGACACGCTGGTGATCCTGCCCGCAATGGCCGGCGGGCGCTAGTCCGGCGGTTTCTTTGCGGACCGGAGCCCCGGCCGCGCTATCTTTTCTGAAGTCATGGCGATTCCGTCGCTCCCCTCACGCCCCTGCGCGGGCCGGTACACCGACATCGTCGATGCGATCGGTAATACGCCGCTGGTCGAACTGCGCAGGATCTCGCCGAAGCCCGGCGTGCGCATCTGGGCGAAGCTCGAGTCGCAGAACCCGACCGGCTCGGTCAAGGACCGCGTCGCGAAGGCGCTGATCGAGGATGCCGAGGACCGCGGTCTGATCCGTCCCGGACAGACGATCCTCGAGCCGACCTCCGGCAACACCGGGATCTCGCTGGCGATGATCTGCTCGCGCAAGGGCTATCCGCTGAAGGTCGTGATGCCGGACAACGTCACGCCCGAGCGCACCCAGCTGCTGAAGATGTACGGCGCACAAATTGTTTACTCGCCCGGAGACCAAGGCTCGAACGGTGCTGTCGCGATGGCGCTCGAGATGGCCGCTGCGGACAGCTCGTACTACATGCCGTATCAGTACGGGAACGAGGCCAATCCCAACGCCCACTACCACGGGACCGCGCGCGAGATCCTCGAGGAGCTCGACGGTGAGGTCGACGCCTTCGTCGCCGGGCTTGGAACCGGCGGCACGCTGATGGGCCATGCTCGGCGCTTCAAGGACGATCTCGGCGATCGTGTGACGATCGTCGCGGCCGAGCCGATGCAGGGCGAGCCGGTCCAGGGGCTGCGCTCGCTCGATGACGGCTTCATCCCGCCGATCATCGACATCTCGCTGCTCGACCGGAAGATCTTCGTCACCAACCGTGACGCCGTGCTCTGGACGCGCAAGCTGCTCGACGAGGAGGGCCTCTTCGCCGGGGTCTCCTCCGGGGCGATCGCCCGCGTTGCGCACCGCATCGCCGGCGAGATGGACAGCGGCAACGTGGTCTTCATCGTCTGCGACGACGGCTGGAAGTATCTCTCCTCTGGGCTCTACACGCTGCCGGTCGACGAGGTTGAGAACCTCGATTCGACCGTCTGGTGGTAGACGGCCCGTCGCGCCTGCAGCAGCGAGCGCGTACCCTTTGACCCATGCCCAATATCGGTGCACCCGAGCTCATCGTGATCCTGGTGATCGCACTCCTGGTCCTCGGCCCGAAGAAGCTCCCCGAGGTCGGGCGCTCGATCGGCCGCGGGATGCGCGAGTTCAAGGAGTCGCTCTCCGGCGACCACACCCCGGCTGACGAGGACAAACCGGTCCTCAAGGCCAAGAGCGACGCCTGAGGGCGGCGCCGATGCGCCTGACCCGCGAGCAGCATGATGCGATCGTCGCGCACGCCCAGCGTGATGCGCCGAATGAGTGCTGCGGGGTCATCGTGGTGTCCGGCGCCGAGGCGGTCGCGGTCCACGAGCTCGAAAATCTCGCTGCGAGCCCGCTGCGCTTCGAGGTAGACGGGCTCGCGCTCCACCGGCTGCTCGGCGAGGTCGAGGACCGCGGTGACGAGCTCGGCGCGAT
>WLNG01000054.1 GCA_009699915.1 Actinomycetota bacterium | reverse complement strand
GCCGGTGTACTGGCGCGAGTTCATCCACTGCTCGCCGACCTTGATCTGGTCCATCCCGCCCGAGATCTCCTCCCAGACGGACTTGTCCGGATCGAGCGCGTCGCGGCTCTGGTCGACGTACGCGAGCTGGACGGTCTCACCGACGCGCAGCGTGCCGCCGTCGGGCTGCTCCTGGCCGGTGATCATCCGGAAGAGCGTGGTTTTGCCGGCGCCGTTGGCGCCGATGATGCCGACGATCCCGCCGCGCGGCAGCGAGAACGAGAGGTCCTCGATCAAGAGCCGGTCCCCGAAGCCCTTCGTGAGGTTCTTCGCCTCCACCACGACGTCGCCGAGGCGGGGCCCGCCGGGGATGTGGATCTGGACCTGATCGAGCTTGACGTTCGCCTCCTCGGCGACGAGTGCCTCGTAGTTGGAGATGCGCGCCTTCGCCTTCTTGCGCCGGCCCTTGGGGTTCTCGCGCACCCATTCGAGCTCGGCGGCGATCGTCTTCTGGCGCGCGACCTCCTGCTTCTCCTCGAGTGCCAGGCGCGCCTGCTTCTGCTCGAGCCAGCTGGAGTAGTTGCCCTCGTAAGGGATGCCGCGACCGCGGTCAAGTTCGAGGATCCAGCCGGCGACGTTGTCCAGGAAGTAGCGGTCGTGGGTGACCGCGACGACGGCGCCCGGGTACTCGGCGAGATGGCGCTCAAGCCAGCCGACCGACTCGGCGTCGAGGTGGTTCGTCGGCTCGTCGAGCAGCAGCAGGTCCGGTCTGCGCAGCAGCAGACGGCAGAGCGCAACGCGGCGGCGCTCGCCGCCGGAGAGCTTGGAGACGTCCGCGTCGGGCGGCGGCAGGCGCAGCGCGTCCATCGCGTACTCGAGCTGCGTGTCGAGACTCCACGCGTCCGCGGCATCGATCTTCGCCTGGAAGTCGGCAAACTCGTCGGCGGTCTCGTCGGAGTAGTTCGCGGCGAGCTCGTTGAAGCGGTCAAGCAGCGCCTTCGTCTCAGCGACGCCGTCCTCGACGTTGCCCTTCACGTCCTTGGACTCGTCGAGAACCGGCTCCTGCTCGAGCAGGCCGACCGTCGCGCCGGGGGCCAGCTGCGCCTCGCCACGGTAGTCCTGGTCGACCCCCGCCATGATCCGCAGGATGCTCGACTTGCCGGAGCCGTTGTAGCCCAGCACCCCGATCTTCGCGCCTGGGTAGAAGGCCAGCGTGACGTCCTTGAGCACGGTCTTGTCGGGCGGGTAGGACTTCGTGAGCTGGTGCATCGTGAAGATGTACTGGGGAGCCATGGGGGTGATGCTAGAGCCGACGGGCGGGAGCCTGCCGCTCGGTAGGCTGAAGGGTCGCCATGCCCACCGTGCTGGACATCGAACAGGCCCTACTGCTCCTCGAACTCGAGGCGCCGTTCGACAAGCGCGACGTGCAGCTGGCGCGGCGGCGGCAGGCGAAGGTCTGGCACCCGGACCTTGCGCCGCCGGGCAGGCAGCTCGCACACGAGCGCCACCTGAAGGCGATCAACGAGGCCGCCGACGAGCTCGAACGGATCGCCGAGACCTCGCGCGGCGGGCGCGTCAGCGCCAACGCGGTCAAGGTGAGCGCGGCGGCGGCGCGCAAGGCCCGCGAGGAGGAGGGTCGCCGCGCCTACGAGGCCGAGCAGCGCCGCCAGGCGGCCGATGCCGATCGGCGCGAGCACGACCCGTTCGCGGCCCGCACGCCCGACCACTCCGTCGTCCATCGCTACGCGCGCTGCGTGAGCTACCCGGAGTGGGGCGTCGGGGAGGTCGCGGGCATCTACTTCACCGGCGGCGGCGACGACATCCAGCAGTGGGCCCGCGTGCGCTTCCAGATCGGGGTGCGCACGGTCCCCGCCGGTTCGCTCCAGTTCGTCGATTTCAGCAAGCCCGATCCCGGCTCCGAGCGGATGCAGCGCTTCCTGACCGCCGGGCAGCACGCGCTCGCCGAGGGGAACTTCGAGCTCGCGGCGCGGCGCTTCATCTACGCGCGCGACGCCGACTCGACCAACCCCGCCGTGCTGCGGCTGCTGACGCTCGCCTTCTGGCAGGCCGGGGATCTCGCGGCTGCCGGGCGCGCCGTGCGCGACTGGGCGCGGCTGGAGCCCACGCGTCCGGCACCGCATCGCTTCGCCTCGCGCATCTACGAGGAAATGGGTGCGATCGATCTGGCCGAGGAGGCCGCTGTGCGCACCGCCCGACGCGCGCCGCAGGATGCCGACGCCTGGGAACGGCTCGGTCGCCTGCGCCTGCGCCTGCTCGACCGCGACGGCGCGCGCAGCGCGCTCGAACAGGCGCGCGCGATCGGACCGAGCGCTGAGGGCCTGCTCGACCTTGCGCTCGCCTGCCATCTGGGCGGCGACCTCGGCGCAGAGGTGACGGCCTGCGAGCAGGCGACGCTGATCGATCCAGGCTCGCCTGTCGCATGGTCGCGCTACGCGCATGCACTTGCGCGGACCGACCGCGTCAGCGACGCGATCGCCGCCGCGGAGCGTGCGCTGCGGCTCGATCGCAAGGACGCCGAAATCGCCGAGCTGCTGCAGCGCCTGCGCGATACGCGGCCGCGCGTCCTGCCAGCCGCCTGAGCGGCTACAGCCCGCGCCTGATCCTGCCGATGGCAGAGGTGGAGCCATGTTCCGCCCGGCCACAGCACTGCTGCTCGTCCTCGCCGCCCTCGCGGCGGCGGTCCCCGCGGCTGCCAGCGCCGCTGAGACGGGGTTCAACGCCACGAACTCGTCGGCCACCGAGGTCAAGAGCATCTCCTCAGCGACCGGTGCCCAGTGGGTGCGCCAGTTCGTGCGCTGGGATCTCATCGAGACCAGGGGGCCGGGGACGATCGCCTCGGGCTCGCTCGCCCACCTCGATCAGGTGGTCGCCGACGCGCATGCAGCCGGCCGCAAGGTCGTCGTCGGCGTGCTGGGAACGCCGTCCTGGGCGTCGGGATCGAGCGATCCGATGGTCCCGCCCGACGATCCTGCCTCCTACGGGCGCTTTCTCGGGGTTCTCGCCCACCGGTATGCCGGGCGCGTCGCCGCGTGGGAGATCTGGAACGAGCCCGACGAGGCAGAGTTCTGGCACGGGACGGTCGGCCCCGCCGCGTATGCGCCGCTGCTGGCCGCCGCCCACAGCGCAATCAAGGCACAGGACCCGGCGACGCTCGTGCTCGCCGCCGCGTCGACGGGCAACGACTATCCCTTCCTGGAGGGGCTCTACGCCGCGGGCGCGGGCGATGCCTTCGATGGCGTCGCAGTGCATACCGATACGGCGTGCAACATCACCTCGCCCGACGTCTACTACCGCGAGAACGGCCGCGTCGGGCGCTTCAGCTTCCTCGGGCTGCGCGAGATCCATGCGACGCTCGCAGCTCACGGCGACGGTGCCCGCCCGATCATCATGACCGAGATCGGCTGGTCGGCCACCTCCACAACCTGCGCGCGTGGGGTGTGGGCGGGTCAGAAGGCGGCGGGCGTCACCGAGGCCCAGCAGGCCTCCTTCCTGAAGCTGGCCTACCGCTGCCTTGCCAATTATCCGTACGTCAAGGCGGCGCTCTGGTTCAACCTGCGCGACAACGGCGCCGCGAACGTCGAGCTCAACCGCTACGGCCTGATCCGCTGGGACGGAAGCAATCGCCCCGCGTTCGACGCGTTCCGGGACATCAGCCGCAACGGACCCGGGACGGACGGGACCTGCGGGGACTTCAGCACGCCCTCGCTGACGGTCGCCGCGCCGCTCGCCGGCACGATGTACGACCGCACGCTGCCGATCAGCGCCTCTGCTGTTGATGCGCACAGCACGCTCTCGCGGCTCACCTTCTACGCCAACGGGGCGCGTATCCGCAGCTTCACCGGCGCGGCCGCCGGGAAGGTCGCGGTCGCCAAGATGACCTGGTTCGGCGCGCGCAACCTTCCGTACGGCGACGTGACGATCACGATCGAGGCCGTCGACGCCTACGGCAACGCGCGTCGCCGCAGCGTGCAGGTCAGGCGCGTGGACCCGGCGACGCTGCCGGCGCAGCCGACCCGGCTCTCCCTGCGCGTCGCCGGAAGTGGGCGTGAGCGCACAGTGCGCGGCCGCCTCGGCGCGCGTACGGCATCGGCGTTCACGCCCCAAGGACGGGTCCGGTTCGCCTGGCAGTACCGCAGCGGCACGCACTGGGTGACGCGCCACCGCGCGAGCCGCAACGCTGCGCACTCCTTCAGCTACCGCCAGCACCTCGCCAGGCCCGCGCGCTGGCGGCTCGTCGCGACCTACTCCGGCAACGCGCCGTTCCGGTCCTCGCGCAGAGTGCTCTCCTCGATCACCGTTCGCTAAGCGTGCCCCAAGCCCATCGGGCGCGGGCGATACGGTCTCGCCCGATGCACCGGATCGTCGCAGATCGATCCCTGAACATCGTGTAACGGGGGTCAACCTCGTTCGAGGGTTCGAATCCCTCTCTCCCCCGGCTGGGCATCCCCAGGCTCAGCGGCCGCTGAGCCTGATCTTGCCCAGCACCTTCTTGGTGGCCTTGCCGCCGGTCAGCGTCTCGGTCACCGTCACCGTGCCGCTCACGCCCTTCCTTCCGGCCTTCTTCAGCAGCGCCTTGCCGGCCTTGGAGAGCCTCAGCTTGATCTTCAGCCTGCCCGAGGCCTTCGCCTTCGCCGAACCGGTCGCCACCACCACCGTCTTCTTGCCCGACTTCGCGGTCACCTTCACGGCCAGCCTGCCGGCCCCGTTCAGCGACGTGCGCAGCGAACTCGCACCCTTGACGAACACGAGCCTGGAGATCACGGTCGCCGCCGCCGCGGTCTCCGTCTTGGACCCCGCGAAGTTCGACGCGGTCTGCGAGCAGGTGTAGCTGCCCGGCTTATGGGCCACCAGCGTCGTGCCGGTCGCCCCGGCGATCGCCGCGCCATTGCGCGCCCACGCCGTCGACGGCGCCCCCTGCGGCGAGCGGTACTCGAACGCGCCGACCACGCCCGGACTCCACACCACATCACAGGTCAGCGTCGCCCCGGTCTTCGCCGTCGCCGGCGTCACCGCCTTGGAGGCCGCCGCGGGCGCCTTGGTGAGCATCGGGTACGCGGGGCCGTTGATCGCCGCCCCGGTCCAGGCAGGCGTGGTCTCCGTGTTCGTCGCGAGGTTGGTGTAGCCGACCGCATCGCCCCAGTAGTCACCCCAGTAGAGGCGGTTGGCGCCCTTGTCGAGTGCCAGGCCGGCGACGTAGTTCCCGTTCGACGTCGGGATCCCCGGCGTGATCGTCCCGGCGAGGTCCTCACAGCCGCTGCCGTCGAGATTCGCGCGCTGCAACCTGTTCGCGCTACCGAAGACGTAGAGCTTCCCGTCCGCCGCATCGACCGCGACGGAAAACAGGAGGTTCGTGTCGGCCGTGCACATGCCGGAGAGCGTGATCCGCGTGAACCCCGTGCCGTCCGGGTTGGCGTACTCGACCTTCGCGGCCGAGTCGTTGACCCAGTAGACGCGATCGCTGACCGCGTCGTACGCCGGACTCTCCAGGTTCCCGGAGCTGTCGTTCTGGCGCAGCAGCCCGCCGGCGTTCGGATCGACCGTCGAGGCCCAGTAGATCGACTTGGTGGCGTCATCGCCCCAGTAGATGCGCTGGCGCTTGGTGTCGAACGCGACCCCGTAGATCTTGTCGAGGCCGCCGGCAATCGCCGGGACCCCGCTGGACGTGCTCGCCAGGACCTGCCGGTCACTCCCGTCGGGCCGGACCGAGACGATCCGATCCGCGTCGTAGTCCACATAGATGATCCGACCGTTAGCCATGTCGGCCGTCGTGCCGTACGCACCAAAGGAACCGAACGGCTGCGTCACCGCCGTCCCCCCGAGATCGACAACAGAGACCCCAGACGGCGAGTAGTAACTGCTCCACCACAGCTGGTCGGCGGCCGAAGCGCCCGGCGCGAGCACCAGCAGCAGGGCAAGAGAGACGACGGACAGGCACAGGCTGCGCTTCACGAAGGATCCTCTGATGTTCGGGGCGCGCCGCAGGGGATCCGCGAGGTCGCCGGGAGCTGCGAACCCGGCGGCGGGACCGCGCCCGGCTGGGAGGGCTGTGCCTCCTCCTGGGGGATCAAGAGGACGATGTGCTCGCGCGAGACGGCGATCACCTACTCCGGTGAGTGACTGCCACACAGCAGCTCGGAACCAAGCCAGCCAGCCGGGGTCAGGGGCTCTTCGGCTGCCGCAGGGTTGCTCTGGCACATCCTCACGACCTGAGAAGCTTTCGGCTCGATGCGCCTGATCGTCGCCCGCTGCGAGGTCACCTACACCGGCCGGCTCACCACCGTGCTGCCCGAAGCGCTGCGCCTGCTGATGATCAAGTCGGACGGCTCGGTGATGGTCCACGCCGACACCGGCGGCTACAAGCCGCAGAACTGGATGACGCCGCCGACGGTGATCGAGGAGGAGGACGGCCTGCTGATCGTGCGCAAGCGCGCCGGCAAGACCGAGGATCGCCTGGAGATCCGCATCGCGCAGGTGCTCTCCGACGTCACGCACGACATGGGCGAGGCGGCAGCGCTGGAGAAGGACGGGGTGGAGGCGCACCTGCAGGAGGCGCTCGCCGACGCACCACACTTCTGCGGCGAGGGCTTCCGCCTCGCGCGGCGCGAATGGCCGACCGACATCGGCCCGGTCGACCTCATGTGCCGCGACGCCGCCGACGCCTGGATCGCCGTCGAGATCAAGCGCGTCGCAACGATCGACGCGGTCGAACAGCTCACGCGCTACCTCGATCGCATCCGCGTCGACCCTGCGATGGCGCAGTGCCGCGGCGTGCTCGTTGCGCAGGAGATCAAGCCGCAGGCGCGGACCCTCGCCGAGACCCGAGGGATCGCCTGCGTCGAGGTGGATCTCGCCGTCGTGCGCGGCGAGCGCGAGCCGGACCTCCTGCTCTTCTAGGACTAAGATCCGGGCATGTCCGACGACACCCAGACGGCGCCGATCCTCACCGAGCGCCGCGACAACGTCCTGATCATCACGCTCAATCGCCCGGAGCAGCGCAACTCCGTGAACGCGCAGCTCACGCAGGCGATGGCCGCGGCCATCGACGAGCTCGACGGCGCAGACGAGCTGAGCGCCGGCGTCATCACCGGCGCCGAGGGCTTCTTCTGCTCCGGCATGGACCTCAAGGCATTCGTCGCCGGCGAGAACATGTGGCATCCGGAGCGTGGTTTCGCGGGCCTCGTCCAGAAGCCGGCGCAGAAGCCGCTGATTGCGGCGGTCGAGGGGTTCGCCGTCGCCGGCGGCCTGGAGATCGCGCTCGCCTGCGACATGATCGTCGCCGCGGAGGGCGCGAAGCTCGGCATCCCCGAGGTCAAGCGCTCGCTGTTCTCCGCCGGTGGAGGCCTGCGCCAGCTGCCGCGCAAGCTGCCGCTGAACATCGTGATGGAGCTTGCGCTCACCGGGGACGTGATCCCCGCCGAGCGCGGTTATGAGCTGGGCCTCGTCAACCGCGTCACCGCGAAGGGCGGCGCGCTCGACGCGGCGCTCGAGCTCGCAGGCGTGGTCGCCGCCAACGGCCCGCTGGGCCTGCGCGCGACGAAGGAGATCGTGATCCAGCAGTACGCCTGGACCGACGAGGAGTTCTGGAAGAACCAGGAGGCGTACACCGCCTCGGTCTTCGCCTCCGAGGACGCCCGCGAGGGCGCTACGGCGTTCGCAGAGAAGCGCCCGCCGGTCTGGCGCGGGCGCTAGCGCCTCACCCCTCGCCCCAGAGCGTCGCCGTCAGGCGCCGCGACCCGCCGCGGTCGCGGTGCTCACACAGATAGAGCCCCTGCCACGTCCCGAGGGCGAGCGAGCCGTCGCGCACGGGCAAGGTCAATTCCGGCCCGGTGAGGGTGGACTTCACGTGGGCCGGCATATCGTCGGATCCCTCCAGCGTGTGCGTCCAGGGGAAGCGCTCGGGGACCACCGTGTCGAACCATGTGCGCATGTCGGCGCGCACGTCCGGGGAGGCGTTCTCATTCAGCGTCAGCGACGCGCTTGTGTGGCGCAGCAGCAGGTGGCAGAGCCCGACGCGCAGCGTCGCGAGCTCCGGAAGTGCGCGGACGACCTCGCCGGTGACGAGGTGGAACCCGCGCGGGCGCGGATCGAGCGGGATATCGCGCTGGACCCACATG
>WLNG01000053.1 GCA_009699915.1 Actinomycetota bacterium | reverse complement strand
GGTGCTGCGCGCCGCCGCGGGGCGCGCGCTTCCGCCCGGACTCGCCGCGACCGTCGAGCTCCATGTTCAGAACGGCGCCGGTGACGCAGTCCACACGCTCAGCGCCCGGAACGGGCATCTGGAGTACTGCGAGGCGCCTGCGCTCGACCCCGACGCGCGCGTCAGCGGAGATCCGCAGGACTACGTCGCAGCGCTGGGCCCCGCGCCGAGCTCGCGCGGCCTGCGCATCGAGGGCGACCGGCAGGCAGCCGGCGCGATGCTCGGGCTGCTGACCACAGCTGCCTGATCATCAGGCGGATCCGCAGTTCGGTGACCTCGGGCGCGGCGCCGATGCTGCGTCGTAGTGCCCGGGGAGGGTCTTGAACCCCCACGTCCTTGCGGACAGCCGGGTTTAAGCCGGCCGCGTCTACCAGTTCCGCCACCCGGGCGCGGGTGGGCGGATCTTCACACCCGCCGGGGGATGACGCTAGCCTCGATGGTCAGCACGTCCTACCCGGCCCCGGCAGCAACTTCTTCTGTTTCGCAGTGTTGTTGCCGATGAACCCACTGTGGAGACTGCATCGATCAGCACCGTCGGCGTCGCCGGCATGAGGGGCGGGCCCAGCCCGTTCCTGCGGCTGCAGTCTGACGAGAAGCTCGTCGCGCTCACGCGCCAGGGCAACCAGTCGGCGTACGAGGTACTCGTCTCGCGTTACGACGCGCGACTGCTGGCCTTCACGCGGCACATGCTCGGCTCGCGCGAGGACGCCGAGGACGTCGTCCAGGAGACGTTCGCCGCGGCATACGGCGCGATGACCGCCGATGAGCGGCCGATCAACGTCAAGCCGTGGCTCTATCGGATCGCGCGCAACAGGTCGCTCAACCACATGCGTCGCCAGAGCGCGATCGGCGTCGACGACTTCGACCATCACGTCGCCGACCACGGGCGCACGACCGCCGATGAAGCGCATCAGCGTGAGGAGTTCCGCGTGCTGATGGCGGACATCCAGGAGCTGCCGGAGACCCAGCGCACAGCGCTGCTGCTGCGTGAGATCGACGCCCTCTCCTACGACCAGATCGCCGAGGCGATGGACACGACCGTGCCCAGCGTCAAGTCGCTGCTCGTGCGCGCCCGCGTCTCGCTCGGCGAGGCAGCCGAGGCGCGCAGACTGACCTGCGAGGAGGTCCGGATCGAACTCGGCGAGGTCGCCGAGGGCCTGACGCGCCTCACGCCCGCGGCGCGCCGTCACATGCGCGACTGCGAGCGCTGCTCCGCCTTCCGCGCGACGCTGAAGGCCAACAACAAGGCGCTCGCACTGATGCTGCCGATCGGCCCGTTGCTCCTCCTGAAGAAGTTTCTCCTCGCCCAGCTCGGCACCAGCGCCGGAGCGAGCGGCGCCGCGGGAGCCGGCACCGCCGCAGCTGGAACTGCGGCCGGATCGGCAGCCGGCGCCGCGGCCGGGTCTGCAGCCGGCGGCGCGATCTCCGCCGGCATCTCGGCCGTCGCGACGAAGGCCGCTGCCACCGTGGCGGCCGCGGCGATCGTCACCGCCGGCGCCGTCGAGGTCAACCACGCCGCGACGACAAGCCTCGCCCGGACCTCGGCCGCCGCAGTGATCGTGCAGCAGCGGCCGGCAGCCGCGAAGCCGGCAGCCAAGCCAGCCGACGTCGCCGTCGCCGCAGCGCCCGCGCCCGCGCCCGCTTCTGTCGCGCCAGCGCCCACGCCGGCCCCTGCGCCCATCGTGGCCGAGGTCGCACCGCAGCCCGCGCCGACCGACATCCCGGCGCCGCCGCAGGAGCAGGTCGATGACACGACGCTGCCCCCTCAGGCGGGGAATGTCGATCCCGCGACGCCGCCGGTGCTGACACCCGAGGATGGGTCGACCGACACCGGCGACCCGGGAACGGCCCCTCCACCGGTGGAGGAGATCACGCCCCCTCCGGCGCCCGAGATCGTTCCCGCGCCCGTCCCGGATCCGGTCACGCCCCCCGCGCCCTAGGCGCTGGAGCGGGCCCTAGGGACGGTCGAGCCCGAGCCGGAAGGAGCGGTACGGCAGTTTCGTCGGACCGTTCGATCCGACTGCGTCGACGTTCGGCATCGAACGGGAGCGCAACGCGATGATCGTGATGTCGGCCCCATCGGCGGTCGAATCGTCGGCGGCGAAGAGCAGCGTGCGGCGACCGTAGGCGGTGCGGCCGCTGATGTTGGTCTGGAACTGGATCTGGTACCCGGGCTGATCGTTGATGCGCGCCCGTCCCTCACCGCGCAGCACGAACGACGGATCGTCACGGCGCATCCGGTCGATCAGCTGCGTCGCGTAGAGCGGTAGCCCTGCTCCCGGCGTGCCGTAGGCGCTTGGGAGCGTCACCGGCCGTACGGAGAAGTTCTCCGGGTCGGGATCGGCCTGCGGCGTGCGGAGGACGAGCGACGTTCCGGACGCGGTCGGGATCCGGTCGAGCTTCGACGAGTCGTACAGCAGGTTGAACGCGGTCGGGCTCGGCACGACGACGGCACGCCGTTCTGCCCCGCGCCCGACGGCCAGCACGATGATCAGCGCGATCACCAACAGCCCGGCGATCCCCGCCCCGATCTGCGCCAAGCGCGGCAGCGCCCTCCAGCGCGGGGCTGCGAGATCGGCGAGCGTGGGACGGAAGCGCTGCTGGACCGGGAGCGTCACGCGTGCGTCCTAGCCGCCATCACTCTCGGGGTTTCCAAGGTCGAACATCGCCTCGAGATCATGCCTTGAGAAGGCCTCGAAGGCGACCATCGTCTGCGTGCGCGTGACCCCCGGAAGCTCCGCGATCCCGCCTGCGACGACCTCAGCGAGCTGCTCGTGGCGCGGCACGCGCACGATGCACGCGAAGTCCCATTCGCCGGTCACCGAGTAGGCCTCCGCGACCCCCGGAAGATCGGCGAGCGTTCCACCGAGCCGCGGCAGCGCCTCGCGGTCCGAGCCGATCAGCACGATCGCGGTGATCATCCGAGCTGCAGCGTCTCGCCGGGAGCGAGCACGACGGCGCGCGCCTTGCCGCCGCGGTCGAGGTCCTCCGCGAACGCCTGCACGTCGGTCTCGATCGGCGGGAACGTCCCGTAGTGCATCGGCACCACCAGCGGCGCGCTGACAAGCTCGGCGGCGGTGACCGCATCGACCCGGTCCATCGTGTAATGCCCGCCGATCGGGATCAGGGCGAGATCGAGCGCATCACGTCGACCCGGAAGCGCCAGGTCGCTGAACAGGCAGGTGTCGCCGAGGTGGTAGATCGTCTTCCCGCCGAGGTGGACGACGATGCCGGCGGGAACGCTGATCGTTCCCTTCGGAGTGACGGACGTGTGCCACGCGGGGACCCAGCGGGCCCAGCCCCAGTCGAAGGAGATCGTTCCGCCGAAGTTCGGGTCGCGCACATCGTGACCGGCGGGCAGGTCGGCGCTCAGCTCGGTCGCGAGCTCCACGATCGCGGCGACCGAGGCGCCGGTGCGAGCGGCGATCGCGACGGTGTCGCCGAGGTGGTCCATGTGTCCGTGGGTCAGCAGGATCGCGTCGGCTGCGACCTCCTGCGCGGAGACCGCCGCCTGCGCATTTCCGGTGAGGAACGGGTCGATCAGCACGGTGGCGCCCTCTGCTTCGAGGGCGAAGGCCGAGTGGCCCAGGAATCGGACGGTGACGCTCATGCTGCTCCTCCTTCGCTCTGCGATCGAGATGGTTCGGTTGACGATGCGTCGAGCTCCCTGGCGAGTTCGATGCCGACGGCGACGCCGATCAGCATCCCCAGGCGCGACTCCTCGGCGATTAGCGTATGCACGGCCGCCTGGCGCTCTGCCGGGTCCGCGACCGCCGCTGCACGGGCGATCTCCGCCTCGTGCGCCTCGCTGAAGAACCCGCCGGCGTGCAGCGACTCGGCGAGGATCCGCTGCAGGCCGGGCGCCGCATGGGTGACGATCTCCTGCGCAGCCGCGAAACGCTCGCCGCCTGCGGCGAGCGCAGCGACAGCCGCATCGACTTCCTCGGCGCTGTGACGTCGGCCGGTCATCTGCCGAGCCTACCGCCGCACAGCCAGCAGACCGCAGACGAGGCCGGCGAGTAGCCCGACGGCCCCGGCCGTCGGGCTGGCCTGTTCGACGGCAACCGGCATCAACAGCAGAACAAGCGCGAGGACGGCGACCCCCGGGAGGTCGGCGCCGGAGCCGCCGCCGCGCCGCAGCGCGAGGACCGGTCGCACGGCCCAGATCGCAAGCAGCCCAAGCGCGGCGCCGTTGGCGCCGAGCGCAAGCGGCACCGTCTCGAGCGCCGCCGCAGCCGCGATCCCGCCCATCCCACAAAGGCAGAAGGCCGCAAGGACGACCAGGTGCCCGTACCGCTGCTCGAGCAACCCCCCGAACAGCGCGACCGTCACGGCGCACGCCGCGGCGTACCAAACGTTGGTGGTGAAGAACGGGGCGCTCGCCACGCGCCACCACTCACCGTCTATGGGCCCGACCACTCCCACGTCGGCGACGGGAAAGGCGCTGACCAGGATCGTCCCGACGGCGATCGCCAGGACGAGGGCGATCGTGACCACCGGTCTGCGCCCAAGATCGGCGTGCGCCTTCAGGGCTCCGCCCGCGCGCCTGCTCGGAAGGCTGCGCTTGCGGCGGACCGGTGGCTCGGGCGCGCGCTGCGGGCGCTCGATCTTCGGTGCGCGCTTGCGCAGCCGCGTGCCGCAGTACGGGCATTCGGTGACGTAGCCGGAAACCTCCGACCCGCAGGTGCCACAGATGACGAAGAGCTCGGGGGCACCTGCCATGGAGAGCGTCGATGCTACCCGGCCGGTGCACAGGGACAGACCGGATGGCCGTCCCGCGGGTCCGCCGGGTACCGTTACGGACGACCTTGCACCCGCCATCCAGAACTGGAGCGCGACACCGTGGCCACAGCCGACCTCACCACCGCCCGCCTCGAGGAGCTCCTCGGGGATCACGCCGACTCGCTGCTGAACCATCGCTGCGAAACGATTCCAGCAGATCAGCTGCATCTCCCTGGCCCGGACTTCGTTGATCGCATCCATCTGGGCAGCGATCGCAGCCCCCAGGTGATGCGCAATCTGCAGGCGCTGTTCGGCAGCGGGCGGCTCGCCGGCAGCGGGTACGTCTCGATCCTGCCGGTCGACCAGGGGATCGAGCACTCGGCCGGGGCGAGCTTCGCTCCGAACCCGATCTACTTCGATCCCGAGAACATCGTTCGCCTGGCGATCGAGGGCGGCTGCAACGCGGTCGCCTCGACGTTCGGCGTCCTGGGATCGGTCGGGCGCCGCTACGCGCACAAGATCCCCTTCATCGTCAAGCTCAACCACAACGAGTTCCTCTCCTACCCGAACGCCTTCGACCAAATCGCATTCGGATCGGTGGACCGGGCGTGGGAGCTGGGCGCCGCCGGCGTCGGCGCCACGATCTATTTCGGTTCGGATGAGTCGCGCCGCCAGATCGTCGAGGTCGCGCAGGCCTTCGAGCGTGCCCACGAGCTCGGCATGTTCACCGTGCTCTGGTGCTACCTGCGCAACGGCGCCTTCAACGTGGACGGGGTCGATTACCACACCGCCGCCGACCTCACCGGGCAGGCGAACCACCTCGGCGTGACGATCGAGGCGGACATCATCAAGCAGAAGCTCCCGGACACCAACGGCGGCTACACGGCGCTCAACCAGGGCGGCGTCTCCTACGGCAAGACGCACAAGCTCGTCTACGAAAAGCTGACGACCGACCACCCGATCGACCTCTGCCGCTATCAGGTCGCCAACTGTTACATGGGCCGCGCGGGCCTCATCAACTCCGGCGGCGCCTCCTCCGGGACAACCGATCTCGCGGAGGCGGTGACCACGGCCGTGATCAACAAGCGCGCCGGCGGCACCGGGCTCATCTCCGGCCGCAAGGCGTTCCAGCGGCCACTGGAGGAGGGCGCTGCGCTGCTGCACGCCATCCAGGACGTCTACCTCTCCCCCGAGGTCACGATCGCCTGAGCTTCCGCCGGTGAGGCGCCCGGGTCGCAGGGCCGTAGCGGGCCTCCTCGCGCTCGTCGCCTCGTCGCTCTGCGCAGGCTGCGGTACGGGCATAGGCGCGCCGGAGAGCTCCGGGGCGCCGACGACGACCACCGTCGCAGTCGAGCGCGTCGTGGACGGCGACACGATCGTCGTACGTACGAAGCGCGGGCTCGAGCGGGTGCGACTGATCGGCGTGGACGCGCCCGAGTCGGTCAAGCCCGGCGCCCCCGTCGAGTGCTTCGGGCCGCAGGCGAGTGCTCAACTGCACCGCCTGCTGGACGGGCGAAGCGTGCGCCTGGAGACCGACGTCGAGTCGTATGACGCTTACGGGCGGCTGCTGGCATGGGTCGTCCGCCGTCCAGACGGCTTGCTGATCAATGAGGCGCTGCTGCGCGGCGGCTGGGGCGAGCGCTTCCGCCGCACCCCGAACGTGCGCTATGTCGAGCGCCTCAAGCGCGCGGAGACCGCAGCACGCGCCGACGGCGCGGGGCTCTGGGCGGCGTGTCCAGGGCGCTAGCATGGGAATTGCGATGGCGACTCGATTGCGTCAGAGCATGCGCGACTTCGAGGATGCGTTCCTCGAAGAGAGCGAGGCCGACCGGCTTCGTCGCGATGAGCTCCACCGGCAGGCGACAGCCCGCACTCACAGCAGGCGCCTTGAGCGTCAGCATCGGCATGGCACGCTGCGGTTCTCGATGCTCATGCTGCTGCTGGTCGTCACCGCGGTGATCGTCACCGTGGCGATGTTCGAGACGCTCTACTACGTGATGGGCTAACCGCCGTCCGCCGCGGCGGCGCGCGCAGCCTCGCGCTCAGTCTGGATCTCGTCCCAGACCTCATTGCGATAGACGGGAATCTCGCGGGGTGCCTGGATGCCGATGCGCACCTTGTCGCCGGAGACCGACAGGACGGTCACCTCGATGCCGTCGCCGATCAGGATGCTTTCGTTGGTTTTACGTGTCAGAACAAGCATTGGTGACCGGACTCTCTGGTGTGTCATGCATCGTCTTTGCAGGCCTCAAACGCCCACTGCCGCGCGAAACTAACAGCGGCACCGGTCGACGGGCAATACAGGCGCCCTCGGCGGCGGGAGGGCCTCTCCGCCTCACCTTCGCTAGTGTCAGGCGACCGATGACACGACGCTCGCTCAAGCCCCAGCTCAATCAGATCCGCACATGGGTGCGCCAGGGACGCACAGACGCCTGGATCGCTCATCAGCTCGAGACCACGGTCCAGCAGGTCGAGACCTTCAAGCGCGAGCACGAGCTCACGGTCGACGGCGCCCCCGAGGCCGCCGCCGACTTTCAGCCGGAGGTGGACCTGCGCGCCGAGGACGATGCGCTGATCGCCGCCGAGCTCGAGGCCGAGGAGGCACGGCGCGCCGAGGAAGAGGCCGCCCGCGCCGAGGAGGCGGCCGCCCGCGCCGCCGAGCGCGCAGCGCGCGGCGAGGAGGAAGTCGAGGAGGAGGCCGAAGGTGAGCGCGCTCCGCGCCGCCGGGGACGCCGCGGAGGCCGCGGACGTGGCCGCCGCACTACCGCCCTCGAGGGAAGCTTTGATCATGGCGAGGAGGGGTACGGCCTCTGGCTCGACCCCGCGATCGCTGAGAATGCCGTGTACGCCGAGCATTGGGCAGGGCACCGGCCCGTCGTCGTGACGGTCGAGGAGGACCGGATCATCATCCAGCGCGCCGGCGAGACCGAGGACGAGAGCGGCGACGAGGAGTGAGCGGGTTCTAGGGCCCGGCCTCGAGCCGACGTCCGCCCGCCAGATCGACTGCGCCGCGCGCATACCGCGCGAAGGCGGCGTCGGCCACCCGCGCATCCCACGTCCACGGCGCGCCCGGAGCAAGCCGGGCCGCGAGTTCCAGGCACCATGAGGTTCCCGACTCGTACAGCGCGGTCAGCTCTTCGAGCGTGAACATCCCGCCGAGCCGTCGACGGAGCTCCGCGAAGATCGCATCCTCGACACGCTGCAGCGCCGGCTGCTGCTCGGAAGGCGCCTCGGCGAGACGAAGCTCGCCATGGCGCCACTGCTGCATCGCGGTGTCGATGCCCACGCCGTGCAGGCTACCGATCGGCTCTGCCGGGCAGAGGCCGGATTACTTGGTCGAGCCGGGAAGCCCGTTGATGACGTAGGCGCGCTCGCCGGGACGCACCATGCCGATGCTGCGCGCCTCGCGCTCCAGCGCGCCGGGATCCCGCAGCGCCTTGATGCGGGCATTGAGCCCGCGCTGCT
>WLNG01000052.1 GCA_009699915.1 Actinomycetota bacterium | reverse complement strand
GCGATGACGCGCGGTATTTCCGGCAGGGAACCCTGACCGCCGACGCAGATCATGAGCCGTGCTCCTGGACGCAGGCGGACTACGACGAGGCATTTCACGTCCTCACGGGATGGATGCGCATGAAGGCGGTCGATCGCGACGGCCGCGAGGTCGTTCTTGAGGCCGCCGCGGGTGAGCGCGTCTACTGTCCGGCCGGGTTCAGCTACACGCTGGAGCCACACGGAGAGGCGTACTCGGCGTCATGGACGTCCGCGCCATCACCGGCAGTCGGAGTCTGGGACGCCCCTGAATACAGCAAGCAACTCGAAGCCCTGCGCGAGGGCTAGCCGCGAGCCGAGGACCTCAATCATGAAGCCAAATCACCTCCTCGGCGAGAAGCGCTGGCGCTTCCTGGAGCGGGCCAAGACGATCCACGTCGCGACGGTCAACGACGACGGCTCCGTGTACCTCTCTCCACTGTGGTACGTCGTGCTCGACAAGGTCATGTACATGCCTCTCGATGCGGGCGCCCGCCACAAGCAGAACGGAACCTCGGGACGCCCTGTCTACGGAGTGGTAGACGCAGGAGACGAATACGCAACCGTGCATGGTGTGCGCATCGAAGGAAGCTTCGAGTCGGTGGAAGATGCGGATCTCATTTCCGCGATCGAACAGGCCCTGCTCGAGAAGTACTTCTACGGCGAGACCCGGCACCCGTACGCCACGCCGTTCAACGAGTTCGGAGCTTTCGCAGGCCGCGGTTATGCCAAGCTCATCACGACAAAGATGATCGGGTGGGATATGCGGGAGATGAGCGTCCCCCCAATGCCCGAGGCCGGGAGATTCCCAAAGCACGTGACGGATCGGCTGCTTCCCTCACCGTCCGGCGCCTAGGGCCGGAACAGCGAGCGAACCGACCGTCGATGAGCAGACTGCACATCTTCGACATGGACGGCACGCTGCTGCGCGGCGCGTCCGTCGAGGAGGTATCGCGCCGGCTCGGTTGCTTCGATGAGGCGAACTCGCTGGAGCAGGCCTATGCACGGGGCGAAATCTCCGATGCCGCCTCGTGGTGGGACCAGATCTTCAGACTCTGGGAATCAGCCTCAGACGCCGAACTCGAGCGCGCATTTGAGGAGTCTGAGTGGATGGAGGGGATACACGAGGTCTTCGAGGACATCACCGAGCGCGGGGAACGCAGCGTCGTGATGTCACAGTCGCCGCACTTTCTTGTCAGGCGCTTGGAGCACTGGGGCGCACACGCGACCTATGCCACGTCCATCGAGCGCGGCGTGCCATGCCGTAATGACCAGATGCTGACCGCCGAACACAAGGTCGAGATCGCGACCACGATCATGGCCGATCTCGGGCTCTCGCCGATGGAGTGCGTCGCCTACGGCGACTCGACCTCAGATGAGAGGCTCTTCCGCCACCTCCCCTTCTCAGTGGGGATCAACGCGGCGCCTGCGATCCGCGAACTCGCCACCCGAACGTATGACGGAAACGACTTGCGCGAGGCATACAGGATCGGGCGGGCGCTCGTCGACGACCCGAACAGACACATCACCGCAGACAGTCACCGTCGCCGCTCTCAGATCCGAGAGCGAGAGATCACCACGTAAGGAGGAATGATGTCGAGCTATACCGATGCGAAGCGTGAGGCTGGGGCGGCCATTCGCGCCTCGAGCCCCACACAGGAGATCCGTTTTCCCCGGTTGTTTCATCCGGATGAGATCCGCGAGATGCCGCGGCTGAAATTCGCCGAGGGTGCGGAAAGCGGCGTTTTCATCTCGCGTGAGCGCGATGGATCGCGTTACTTCAGCCAGGGGATCTGTTTCCACGAGCCCGACATGGCCGACCTCACGTGGCAGGCCACGAGCTGGGACGAGGCCTTCCTCTGCATCAGCGGGAAGCTGCATGTGATCGTTGTCGATCGCGACGGGAAGGAACTGAACTTCCACATGGAGGCCGGCGACCACTTCTGGGGCCCCGCGGGCTACAAGTACACGCTGAGGGCCACCGGCGTCGAGACACTCAACTATTGGACAACAGGGCCCGCGCAGCCGACTGGCTGGCGATACACCGGCGATGACGGGTCGTACAGCGACCTCCTGATCGGCATGCGCAAGGTTGCGCAGCCTCAGAGCTGAGCACTGGAACCGAGGGAAAGGACGCAGCCAGATGTCGAAGGCAATGAAGGTCACTCTGGGAGAATTCGCCCCGCACGAGGGCGCGAAGCGGTGGGGCTTTGTCACACAGGCGAAGAAGCTCCGGCTTGCTTCCGCACTTGCGGATGGAACGATCAACATCTCCCCTGCCTGGTTCGTCGTCGTGGACCAGACCGTGTATGTCGCGCTTGATCCGGACGTCGGCGACCCGATCCACACGTCGACCCCGGATGCCAAGCACCTCGAGATCATCGAGGCGGGCGGGCGCATCGCCGTGATCATCGATGAGGGCGACGCGATCAACGACGTCTGCGCCGTGCGGATCTCTGGCACGGGCAAGATCGTCGAGGACGAGGCGCTGATCGAACAGCTCCACGACCTGGTCGCTGAGAAGTACTTCTACGTCGACCACCCTCACCTGGGGTACTACTTCAGCGCCGGCATGGTGTCGACCCGGCGCTGGTGCCAGGTCGTGGAGGACGAGCTTGAGGCCTGGGACCTACGGGTGCTCTCGCAGGCACCGATCCAGGATCACCTACCGTTCCCAGAGCACCTGCTCGGCGCCGACTGAGCCTGGCCACGCGGCCGCCGGCCGCAACGATCGGAATCACACGTGCCGAATCTGGGAGTGACCATCCCCGTGCTGCACACGCCCGGGCACAAGTTCGGTGAGCTTGCGCAGCTCGCTGATGGCGCGGGGTTCCGATCGTTGTGGCTCTCGGAGGAGTACCGCAACCCCTTCGTGATGCACTCGCTGACGGCGGCCGCCACTAGTCGCATAACGCTCGCGACCGGGATCGCCCAGGCCTTCGCGCGCAGTCCTTTCGAGATGGCCAACGCTGCGGTCGATGTCGACGAACTCTCCGGTGGACGGCTGATCCTGGGGATCGGCTCGGCCGGCGATGACTGGCTTCGGGCATTCCACACCAGCGACGCATCCAATGTGGTCGCGCGGATCAGCGAATACGTTGATGTGCTTCGTGCGTCGTGGCGGTACTTCCAGTCCGGAGCATCACCCGATATCCGCTACGAAGGCGACTGGTATCGATTTGAGCCGCTTGCGCTCAACCCCTGGTCTGCGCGCGACATGGCCCGTCCAACGATTCCGATCTACCTCGCTGCGATGCGTCCGCGCATGCTGCGGCTGGCCGGAGCGAAGGCAGACGGAGCCATCGGGTACGCCCACACCGCTGAGTTCGCACGCAGGAAAGTCCGGCCGGCGCTCGCGGAGGGTGCTCGCAGCACTGGTCGCGACCCCAGCGAGGTCGACTACGCCTGCCTGACCGTGTGCAGTGTCTCTTCCGACCGCGCCGAGGCGATGCGCAGGGCCAAGCTCCAGGTCGGGATCTACGTCGCCGTTGACATCACCGACCCGGTCGTCCATCTCCACGGCTTGCAGGCGGAGCAGGCCGCCATCCGAGCCGCGATCGAGAAGGACGGCTTCGCTGCAGCGGGTGACGCGACCAGCGACGAAGTCGTCGAGCTGTTCGCCATCGCAGGAACTCCGGACGAGGCGCGCAAGAAGGCGGCCGCATTTCAGGAGGCGATCCCGCACGTCGTCCTGTCTCCCCCATACGCCCCGGCACTCAGCCCGGAGGAGACCGAGGACTCTTTCCGCAACATCGTCGAGACGTTCGGAAACGCAGACTGAATCGGGGCGTTCAGCCCCCGTCAGATGGTGCGATGCCATGGTGGAACTCTCCGTGCGCATCATGCGCAAACGCACGAGACTTGTGGCGCTGACCCTGCGCAGGACTCGGCATGGCGGTTCCCGCGGCTGCGGTCGTGGATGCGCCGAACCGGCTGAGCGCGGCTCGACCTCTCAGAGCGTCGGGGCGATCGCGACGTTGATCGCGGGTGGACCGTCCACCCGTCCGGCAAGGTGGTGGATCGCTTCCTCCGCACGCGAGAGGCCGTAGCTGGCCGTGTGCATCCGCCCGTACGGGCCCTTGCCCTCCTCGAGCAGCCTGATCGCCTCGCGGTAGGAGGCGGAGTCGACGGTGAAGACGCCGCGCATCGTCACCGAGTTCCACATCAGCTGATCGGGATCGAGCTCGATGCGCGGACCGCCCTTCACGCCCGCAACGATCACAATGCCGCCGCGGCGGACCACGTTGAGGCCATCGATGAGCGGCTGCGTGGCGACCGGAGTGACGTCGACGACGACGTCCACTCCGCGCCCGCCGGTGATCTGCATGACGCGTTCAACGACATTCTCCTCGTCGGCGACGATCACCTCGTCCGCCCCGAGCTCCTGTGCGAAATCGAGCTTGTTCGAGGCCCGCGCCAGGTCGGTGACGATTACCGTGCTCGCCCCCGCAGCGCGTGCTGCGATGACGCAGGCCAGACCACGTTGGCCGGCGCCGAGCACGAGAATCGAGTCGCCCGGCTTGAGATCCGGCGCGGCGACCGCCCAGCGCACCCCGGCGCCGATCAGATTGAAGAGCACGGCGATGTCCGTCGGCAGCGACGGCGAGACGCGATGCATCACGGTGTTCGGGTGGAGGTACATGTACTCCGCGTAGCCGCCGAGCAGCTGCGGCTCGATGTCGGTCCCGAGCAGCCCATAGCTGTAGTTGCGCCCCCAGCCGTTGCAACGGGTGCGCTCTCCGGACCGGCACGCCTCGCAGTGCCCGCAGGGGATCAGCGGCTCGATCGCCACCCGATCGCCCGGCTGCACCCCCCAGCGCTCGGCCGCGCGTTCGCCGATCTCCTCGATGAAACCGAGTGGCTCGTGCCCGGGGATCGTCGGACCGACCGTCCAGCCCATGTCGTCGAAGCGCCCGTCGTACTGCTCGATGTCGCTTCCGCAGATCCCGCAGAGCTCAAGGCGCAACAGACCGTCATCGGGGCCGATCTTGGGCCGTTCGAACTCGTGGACCTCGAAGGTCTCGCGTGCGACCTGAACGACCGCCCGACTTGTCCGTGCCGCAGTCATAACGCCTCCTGATCAAGCGTGGTACCAGCTGCGTCGCGACGGTACCTCGGGGTGGTGCGGGACGCACTGGCGCTTCTGCCAGCGTTGTCGCTTCCGCCCGTACACGTTCGCGCATCGGCGCCATAGCGTGGCGCCCATGCTCCGTAGACCGGCGCGGCAGCGCCTCGGAAGCCCGTCGCTCGTGCTGGCCGTCAGCAGCACGACCTTCACGCTCGCCGTGCTCTCGACGAGCGTCGTGAACATCGCGCTGCCGTCGATCCGGCGCGACTTGGGCGGAGGAGTGGCAGGTTTGCAGTGGGTCTCCAATGGCTACACGCTGATGCTCGCCAGCCTGCTGCTGACGATGGGCGCCCTCTGTGACCAGCGCGGCGCACGGCGGGTCATGCTCGCCGGACTGGGGCTCTTCTTCGCCGGAGCCGTCGCCGCCGCAGCGGCACCGAGCCTGCAGGTGCTGGTCTGCGCGCAGCTGTTGAAGGGAGCCGGCGGGGCAGCGCTGATTCCCGCATCACTGGCGCTGCTCAGCCATGGCTACCGCAACCAGCGCGAACAGGCGCACGCCGTCGCATTCGTCTCAGGCCTCTCGGCTATCGCCGTCGCAGCAGGACCGGTCATCGCGGGGTTCGTGATCGGCGCCGTGAGCTGGAGAGTGATCTTCGCGATCGACATCATCGGCGTTCTTGCGATCGCCTATCCGGTCCTGCGGCATCTCCCCGAGACGCCGCTCGGGTCCGCCCGCCACCTGGACCTGCCAGGTCAGGTCTGCGCCATCGTCTGCCTCGCTGCCCTGACCTTCGGCTGTATCCGCGGCGGTCAGGCCGGATGGGGTTCGGTCCAGACTGTCGGACCGCTGGCCCTCGCCGCCGTCAGCGGACTGCTTTTCCTGGCTGTCGAGCGACGCGGAGACGCGCCGATGCTGCCGCCGATCCTGCTCAAAATCAGGGCCTTCAACGTCGCCTCCGCCTGCGCCGGACTCGTGAACTTCGCCTTCTACGGCGAGGTCTTCGTGCTCTCGCTCTACTTCCAGGAGATCCGCGGACTCTCCCCGCTGGATACCGGCTGGGTCTTCATCGCGCTGCCGACCTCGGCCGGGATCTCCTCGATCCTCGCCGGCAGACTCGCCGGCCGCAGCGGGGCGCGTCTCCCGGGCGTTTTGGGCTGCGCGATCGGAGCCGGCGCGATGCTCATCCTCGCCACGATCGACGCGCAGACGCCCTACCCGGTGATCATCGGCGGCCTGATCCTGATGGGCCTCGGCCCGGGGCTCGCGGTACCCGCGCTGACCGCGGGACTGGTGATCGGCGTCCCCCGGCCGCAGGCCGGCGTCGCGTCGGCCACCTTCACCGCCAGCCGACAGGTCGGAGGGCTGCTCGGCGTCGCGGTCTTGGGCACGCTCGTCGCCTCCGGAGATTTCATCGGGCGCATGCAGGTGACGATGCTGCTCGCCTGCGGCGCACTGGCGCTCGCCTCGGTCCTCGCGCTGCTGCTCGTGAGTGGCAGGAAAAGCAGCGGGCAGCACCAGACTGGCGCAAGCGCCAGTGCCGCGGGCGCAGGCCAGCCGGGATCGTGATCGGTATGTCAACTTCCATCGTTGCAGCCGTCACCGGCGCCACCAGCGGCATCGGCCGTGCCGCCGCCCTCAAACTCGCCGCGGCAGGAGCGACCGTCGCGGTCTCGGGCCGCAACGAGGCCGAAGGGGCCATCACGGTCCAGCAGATCGAGGCAGCCGGAGGCACTGCGGAATTCACGCGCGTCGACGTCTGCGATCCCGCCGCCGTCGCCGACTGGATCAACGCCACCCATGAGCGCCATGGCGGGCTCAACTGGCTGGTCAACAACGCGGGACTCAACGGCGATGGGGCGCGTCTTGAGGACTACTCGATCGACGAGTTCGAGCGGGTCATCCGCACCAACCTGCTGGGAACCTTCTACGCGCTCCACACCGCGATCCCGCTGATGCGCGCTCAGGGCAGCGGCTCGATCGTCAACGTCGGCTCGACCGCGAGCCTTCAGGGATATGCGCTGCTCACCGCATACGCGGCCTCCAAGCATGCGCTGGTCGGTCTGACCAAAGCAGTCGCGCTGGAGACGGCCGACGTCCCGATCCGCGTGAACATCATCTGCCCCGGGCCGATCGAGACGCCGCTGATGGACGAGATCGAGCGACTCGTGAACCCGCAGGACCCTGCTGCCGCCCACGACATGTTCGCCGGCACGACCGCACTCAAGCGCTACGGCTCTCCCGCGGAGGTCGCCGAGCTCATCCACTTCCTCCTGAGCGACGCCTCGAGCTACATCACCGGCACGGTCGTCTCGGTCGACGGAGGAGTGATGGCCGGAGTCGGCTAGCCGTGAAGTTCGGCTTCATGTTCCTGCCGCGCTCCCTTGAGGAAACGCGTGCGACCGCGGTCCTCGGCGCGAAGTACGGATTTGACTGGATCAGCGTCGCAGACTCACCGACGGTCTGGCAGGAGTCGTACCTGCACCAGCTCGAGGTTGCGCGCGCTGCTCCGAACGTCACGGTTGGGCCGATGGTCAGCCACGTCGTCGTGCGCCATCCCGTGATCGTCGCCAACCTCCTCGCAACGTTGAATGAGTTCACCGACGGCCGGGTGATCGGGACGCTGGCGACAGGCAACAGCGCCGCCCGCGGGCTCGGCCTGAGGCCGGCGAAGCTTTCCGAGCTCGGCGAGGCGATCCAGACCATCCAGTCCTACTGGCGCGGCGAGGGCGGGCCGTTCGGCGGCTCGATGATCCCGGCCACCGGCATCGTCCGGCAGGGCTGCCCCCTGCTCATCTCCGCCGATGGACCGAAGGCCGTCGAGCTCGCCGGTCAGGTTGGCGACGGCGTCCTCTACGGCGGCTCCCATGCGCCCGAAGTCCGGCGACGGCGGCTCGCAGCGGCGCGGATCACCGGCAGCCGCCAGGCATGGATCGCCCCGGCCGTCTCGCTGCGCGAGAGCCACGACGAGGTCCGCGACGACCTCGGCGCGATGGTGATCGCGATGGCCAACCGCACCATGCGCGGCGACCTGACCGAGCGCGGCGTTCCCCAGGATGTCCAGGATGAGGTCCTGGAGCTGCGCCGCGCATACGACTACGCGTATCACTCCGACAGCTCACGCCCCAAGAACATCTCGATCGTCGGCGAGCGGATGACGAACTTCCTGATCGACACGCTCTGCATCTGGGGTCATGAGGGACAGTTCCGGACGGTGAT
>WLNG01000051.1 GCA_009699915.1 Actinomycetota bacterium | reverse complement strand
GTGCTGGTCCCGGCGCGCGGCCTGATCGGCTTCCGCACGGAGTTCCTCACCGAGACGCGCGGCACCGGCCTCATCCACCATGTCTTCGATGGCTGGGAGCCGTGGTTCGGTGAGCTGCGCACGCGCCCGAACGGGTCGTTGGTCGCCGATCGCAGCGGCAAGGCCACCGGCTTCGCGCTCTCCTCGCTGCAGGAGCGAGGGACGCTCTTCGTCTCCCCGGGCGACGAGCTCTATGAAGGAATGATCGTCGGCGAGAACAGCCGCTCGGAGGATCTCGACGTCAACGCCGTGCGCGAGAAGCACCTGACGAACATGCGCTCGGCGACCGGTGACGTGCTCGAGCGGCTCGTCCCGGCCAAGCTGCTCTCGCTCGATCAGGCCCTCGAGTTCCTGCGCGATGACGAGGCCGTCGAGGTCACGCCCGAATCGGTGCGCCTGCGCAAGGCCGTGCTGGACAAGGTGGGCCGCACGAAGGCCGCCCGCCGCGCGCGCGCCTCCTGACGCGTACCCCCACCACAAGGTCTGGGCAGGATCGCGCATCCGCACGCCGAACGGGGACCGTGCGGGCCGCACGGCGCGCACTTTCCAGTCGAGGAGGACTCATGGCAACAACCACCAGCATCCCCCAGGGGCTGCGCGAACTGCGCAGTCTCTGGTGGATTTTCATGCTCTTCGGAGTGCTTGCGCTTGCGGCAGGCATCATTCTCATCGCTTGGCCTGGAATCTCACTCGTGACGCTTGCCGTCGTGGCCGGGATCTTCCTGCTCGTAGACGGAGTCTTCGCCGTGGTGGGATCGATCCTCGCCGGCAAGGGCGCCGAGGGGCGTGGCCTGCTGGCGATCATCGGTGTCCTGAGCGTGATCGCGGGCATCGTCATGGTCAAGCACCCGTTCAACACGCTCGTCATCCTCGTGATCATCCTCGGGCTCTGGCTCGTGCTCTCAGGGATCGTGCGCTTCGTCGCGGCGGTCGCAGAGCAGGAGAACCGCCCGACGAACATCGCCGTCGGCATCTTCGATCTCGTCGCCGGCATCGTGATCCTCGTCTGGCCGGGCATCGGCCTGAGCACGCTGGCGATCCTCGCGGGCATCATCTTCATCGCCCGTGGCGTGGTCTTCTTCGCCGGTGGCCTACAGCTGCGCAGGCTCCCGAAGACCGCAGCAGCCTGATCCTCCCGCTGGTGTGCGGGCGCGCCCTCAGACGGCGCGCCCGCGCGCGGCGCGGATGCGGCGCACGAGCTCGTTCGTCGCGCTGTCATGCACCGGCGCCGGAGCGCCATCGGCCGTGAGGTCCGCGGCGAGCGTGCCGGCGAGTACCTTGCCGAGCTCGACGCCCCACTGATCGAACGAATCGATCCCCCAGAGCACGCCCTCGGTGAGGACGCGGTGCTCGTAGAGCGCCACGAGCACGCCGAGCGCCCGGGGCGTCAGCGCCCCGTCGATCAGGATCGTCAGCGACGGCCGGTCGCCCGGGCAGACCCGATGCGCGACCTGCCCCTCGGGCGCCCCTGCGGCGCGCAGCTCCTGCTCGCTGCGACCGAAGGCGAGCGCCTGCGCCCGCGCGAGCATGTTCGCGAGCAGCAGGTCGTGGTGGTCCCCCACCTCCCGGATCGGCTGCGTGAAGCCGAGGAACTCGACGGGCACGATCTCGGTGCCCTGATGGAGCAGCTGGTGAAAGGAGTGCTGACCGTTGGTCCCGGGCTCGCCCCAGAGCACCGGCGAGGTCGGCCAGCGCACGGGCGTGCCGTCCAGCATCACGCGCTTGCCGTTCGACTCCATCTCCAGCTGCTGCAGGTAGGCGGGGAAGCGCGCCAGCTCGGCGCTATACGGCAGCACGGCGAGCGTCGGCAGGCCGAGAACCGACCGGTTCCAGACACTGATCAGTCCGAGTAGCACCGGGATGTTGCGCTCCAGCGGCGTGGTGCGCAGGTGCTCGTCAACCTCGTGAAAGCCCGCGAGCAGTTCGCCGAAGGTCTCCGGACCGATCGCGAGCATCAGGGCCAGACCGACCGCGCTGTCCATCGAGTAGCGCCCGCCGACCCAATCCCAGAAGCCGAACATCGCCTGCCGGTCGATGCCGAAGGCCTGCACGCGGTCGGCGTCGGTCGAGACGGCGACCATCTGCCGTGAGACGGCCTCCTCGCCGAGCGCATCGGTGAGCCAGCGACGCGCGGCCTGGGCATTGCGCATCGTCTCGAGCGTCGAGAAGGTCTTGGACACCACCACGACCAGCGTCTCCGCTGGGTCAAGTCCGCGCAGCGCCGAGATCAAGTCGGCGGCATCGACGTTCGAGACGAAGCGGCACGTCAGATCCTCGCGCGCATACGCGGCGAGAGCGATCGCCGCCATCTCTGGGCCAAGATGCGACCCGCCGATCCCGATGTTCACGATGTTCCGCAGCGGCCTGCCGGTGGACCCCGTCCAAGCGCCGGAGCGGACAGCCTGCGCGAACCCGGTCATGCGCTCAAGCTCGGCGTGGACGTCGGGGACGACGTCGCGCCCCCCGGTGACGATCACCCGATCGGCAGGGGCGCGCAGCGCGACATGCAGGACGGCGCGGTCCTCCGTCGGGTTGATGTGTTCGCCGGCGAACATCGCCGCGATCCGCTCGGGCAGGCCGGCCTCCCGCGCGAGCTCCACCAGCAGCGCGAGCGTCTGCTCCGTGACCCGCTGCTTGTTCAGGTCCAGGACCAGGCCGAGCGCCTCAAGACGCAGCGCCTGATCGCGGCCCGGCTCCTGCGCGAGCTGTGCGAGCGGGCGGCTCTCCAGCGAGCGCGCGTGCGCCTGCAGCGCCTCCCAGGAGGCCAGACGATCGAGTGCTGTCGCCTCGACGCCGGCCACGCGTCAGGCGGTCCCCGCCAACGCCGCGCGCTTGGAGGCGATCGCCTCCAGAAGTGTGCGCCATGAGGCGACGAAGGAGTCAGCCCCCTCCTGCTGGAGCTCGGCAGCGAGCGTGTCGACGCTTATCCCGGCAGCCTCGAAGCCGCCGAGGACCTCGTCAGCGTCGCCGCCGTCACGTGGCAGCGCCACCGGCGGCTGCGTGCCGTGATCGGCGAACGCCTCGAGCGTGCCGTCGGGCATCGTGTTGACGGTGAACGGCGAGACGAGTCCGTCGACGTAGAGGACGTCCGAGGCGGCCGGGTCCTTCGTCCCGGTGCTCGCCCAGAGCAGTCGCTGCGGACGCGCTCCCGCATTCATCAGCCGCTGCACGCGGTCGGAGTCGAGCAGCTCGCGGTAGTTGCGGTACGCGCGGCCACCGATCGCGAGCCCCAGCCGGTTCTCGAGCCCCGCTGGCGTGCGGCCCTCGACCTTCTTGTCCCAGCGGCTCATGAAGAGCGAGGCGACCGACGGGACGTCAGGCGAGAGGCCCGCTGCGACGCGCCGTTCGAGGCCGCGGTAGTAGGCGTCGGCAGCAGCCAGGTGATGCTCGCTGGAGAAGAGCAGCGTGACGTTCACCGGGATGCCCGCGGCGATCGTCTCCTCGACTGCAGGGAGGCCCTCGGGCGTTCCCGGAATCTTGATGAAGACATTCGGGCGATCCATGCGGGCGTGGAGGTCGGCCGCCTGCGCGACGGTCGCCTCGGCGTCATAGGCGAGCTCGGGCGAGACCTCGAGCGAGACGAAGCCGTCAAGCCCGGCACTCCGCCGATGAACGTCGGCGAAGAGATCACACGCGCGCCGCAGGTCGGCCATCGCGAGCTCGAAGAAGATCTGGTCATCGTCCGCGACCGTCGCGGCGAGATCGGCGATCTGCGCGTCGTAGTGCTCGCCCGAGCCGATCGCCTTCTCGAAGATCGTCGGGTTGGAGGTCAGGCCGGTGACATCGAAGTCGCGGATGTACCGCTCGAGCGTCCCGTCGTCGATAATTCCGCGGGTGATGTTGTCGAGCCAGAGGCTCTGGCCTGCATCGTGCAGAGTGCGCGTCGGGGTCATCGTGAGGCTCCTGTCACTGCGTGGACTGTCGAGATTCGGCGTGTTCCCATCGAGCATAGGGTCGGCGGTCGGCGCTACGGCTCATGCCTCCTGCGCGGGCTTCTCGGCATGGCCGCCGAACTGCGAGCGCATCGCGGAGAGCAGACGGCTGGCGTCGAGATCCTCCCCCCGCGAACTGAAGCGCGAGTAGAGCGCGGCCGTGAGGACGGGCGCCGGCGTCCCCGTCTCGATCGCGGCGAGCGCCGTCCAGCGACCTTCACCGGAGTCGGAGACGTGGCCAGAAAACGACTCGAGTCCCGGGTCCGCCAGCAGTGCTGCGGCGGTCAGGTCGAGCAGCCACGACCGCACGACCGTGCCGCGGCGCCAGACCTCCGCGACCTTCGCGGTGTCGATCTCGTAGCGATAGCGGTCCGGGTCGCTGAGCGGCGTCGTCTCGGCGTCGGCGGCGACCTCGGCCTCGCCGATGTTCGCATGCCGCAGGAGATTCAGGCCCTCGGCATACGCGGCCATCATCCCGTACTCGATCCCGTTGTGGACCATCTTCACGAAGTGCCCCGCCCCGACCGGTCCGCAGTGCAGCCAACCCTCCTCTTCCGGGGCTGCATCGCCGCTGCGCCCGGGCGTACGCGACGCTGCATCGACGCCGGGCGCGAGCGAGCGCAGGATGGGCTCGATCCGTGCGATGTCGCCGCCATCGCCGCCGATCATCAGCCCGTAGCCGTTCTCCAGGCCCCAGACGCCCCCGCTGACTCCGCAGTCCGCGTAATGCAGCCCGATCGCAGCCAGCTCGCGGGCGCGGCGCAGATCCTCGATGTAGTGGCTGTTGCCGCCGTCGATCACGAGGTCACCCGCCTCGAGCAGCGGGACGAGCTCCTCAAGGACGCTGTCGACGATCGCCGCCGGCACCATCAGCCAGATTGCGCGCGGCGTCTGCATTGCACCGACCAGCGCAGCGAGCGACCCCGCTCCGGTCGCGCCCTCGCCCTCGAGGCCGGCGACCGCGGCCGCGTCCGGGTCGTGAACGACCAGCTCATGGCCCGCCCGCATGAGCCGACGCGTCATGTTCGCGCCCATCCGGCCGAGACCGATCATCCCGAGTTGCATCGTGCTGCCTTTCGTTCGTCGCTGCGACCGGGGCAGCCTACCGCGCGACCACCGCGCGACGATCTCTGGGCGGCGGTCGTCAGCTCGTCCAGCTCACGCCGGCGAAGACCGGTTCCGGCACGAGCTCGACGCCGAACGCCGCGTCGACGCGATCGGCCATGCGATGGGCCAGTCGGAGCAGCTCGGCGGTCGTGCCGGAGCCGCGATTGGTGAGCGCGAGTGCGTGCCTTGTGGAGACCGCGATCCCGCCCTCGGCATCGCCGCGCTGCGTACCGGCAGCCTCGATCAGCCATGCGGCCGAGAGCTTCACCCCGCCCGGAGCAGGCCAGGCAGGGAGGGCCGGGTGCTCCGGAGGCAGGCCCGTGCGAATTCGTTCGGCGACGTTCTCCGGCACGATCGGATTCGTGAAGAATGACCCGGCGCTCCAGGTGTCGTGATCCTCCGCCTTGAGGACCATGCCCTTGCGGGCGCGCAGCTCGATCACCGCGCGGCGCACCTCGGCCGCCGGGGCGCAGGCCCCCGGCTCGACGCCCAGCGCGGCGGCGAGCTCGGCGTAGCGGATCGGCGCGGAGGACGCGTCGCGTGCGAGCTCGTAGGCGGCCTCCAGAATGACGAAGCGGTCCGAGCCCTTGAAGCGGCTCGTGCGATACCCGAGGCCGCAGGCGGCGGCAGGGAGCTCCTCGACCACGCCGGAGGCTCGATCGAGGACTCGCACCGCGTGGAGGAGCTCGGCAACCTCGCAGCCATAGGCCCCGACGTTCTGGATCGGAGTCGCTCCCGCAGAGCCAGGGATCCCGGAGAGCGCCTCGGCCCCGGAGAGACCCTCGGCGACGAGCTGTTCGACCAGCCCATCCCACGGCTCGCCCGCCTGCACACGCACGCGCACACGGCCATCGGGAAGGTCCTCGAACGCGACCCCGCGTGAGGCGACGTGGACGACCGTCCCCTCAAGGCCCTCGTCGGCGATCACGAGGTTGCTCCCGCCCGCGAGCAGGAGCAGCGGCTCTGCGGCCCCCAGCACGGCATCGGCGAGCTCCTCGGCGGTGGTGGCCGTGACGAACCGCCGGGCAGGGCCGCCGAGACGAAGCGTGGTCAGCGGCGCCAGTGGGACGCCTTCGCGGGGGCCGGACACTGCCGGCAAGAGTAGACCCCGGCGGCGCTCCCTAGGATCGGGACGGTGAGCGCTGCCCAGACGAACTGGATGGACGCCGCGGCGCGCCTCGACGCCGGTCTGTATGCCGCGCTCGCGCAGCGCCGGTCGCCGCGGCTGGACGTCGCGATGCGGCGCCTCTCCCACGCTGCCGACTACTCCCGCCTCTCACTCGGCAGCGCCGCCGTGCTGGCGCTCGTCGGGGGGCCCCGCGGCCGCAGCGCGGCGCTCCAGGGCCTCGCCGGGGTCGGGGTTACCGCGACGCTCGTGAACCTCGCGGTGAAGCCGCTCACGCGGCGCGCTCGGCCGGACCGCGACCGGTATCGGGTGCCCGAGACGCGCCACGTACGCATGCCGATCTCGACCTCGTTCCCCTCCGGCCACACCGCCGCGGCCGTCGCGTTCGCCACCGGTGCGGCGCGCGTCTGGCCTGCGACGGGCGTGCCACTGGGGGCACTCGCGCTCGCGGTCGGCTACTCGCGCGTCCACACCGGAGTGCATTACCCGGGCGACGTGCTCGCGGGCGGCCTCATCGGTGCAGGACTCGCGCTGCTCACCAGCCGCGCGCTCGACGACCGCAGCTGAGCTCAGGCCGGCAGCACCGGCGACGGGCCGGGAACGGCGGCCAGGCCTCGTGGCTGCGCGAGACGCTCGAGCATCATTGCCGTGTCGGCGATCGCCACACCGGAGAGATGCTCGTCGCGCGTCTCGAACGAGCGGACGATCTCCCCGAGCGCCTGCGCGTAGGCCGCTGCGTCGCCGCGTGCAAGCGCCTCGATCGCCGCCGCGGTCCGCACGAAGGCGGGCGATCCTGTCCGCATCCCCTCGATTGCGCGCAGGGCCTGCGCATCATCGCCGTGGATCACCGCGCAGAGAGCGGCGACGTAGGCGGTCGGCGGCGACTCGTCCGCGGCCCCCGCCGCATTGAGCGCATCGAGCGCATAGCGGGCACAGGAGGCCGCGAGCTCCGGATCGGCCAAGACGGCGGCCTTGAGCATCCCCAGCAGCCGCCCCCAGCTGCCCGGCGGAGCGAGCGTCCACGACTCCCGGTAGACCACCGCCGCGGCGCGCAGGCTGCGGCGTGCGAGATCCGCGTCGCCGTCGAACAAGGCGCGATGCGCGACCGCTTCGAGTTCGATCGCGGCCAGCGCAAGCTCCGCGTGTGGGCCGGTGAACGCGGTCGTCACGCCGGGAACCGCTCCCGGAGCAGTTTCTTGTCGAACTTGCCGACGGAGGTCTTCGGAACTTCATCGATGAACGCGACGCGCCCGGGAATCCACCACTTCGGGACGCGCGCCTCAAGGAAGGTGCGCAGGTCCTCCTCGCTCACCGCGCCAGGGCCGACGGGGACGACGCAGGCGAGCGGGCGCTCGCCCCAGCGCGCGTCGGGGATGCCGATGACGCACGCCTCGCGCACCTGGGGGTGGGCCATGATCTCGTTCTCGAGTTCGACGGAGCTGATCCACTCTCCGCCTGACTTGATGACGTCCTTCGTGCGATCGACGAGGTGCACATACCCCTCGGGATCGATCGTCGCGATGTCACCGGTCCGCAGCCAGCCGTCCGCCGTGAACGATTGGGCCGAGCGTTCGTCGTTGTAGTAGCTGGAGGCGACCCACTGGCCCGCGGCCTGGAGTTCGCCGCGCGTCGCCCCGTCCCACGGCAGCTCGGTCCCATCATCTGGATCGGCGATGCGCAGCTCGATGAGCGGCACGGGCAGGCCCGCGGTCGCGCGCAGGTCCGCATGCTCCGGATCGTGCTGCCCGCCGAAGGTGCTCTTGACGCTCGCGATCGAGCCGATCGGACTCATCTCGGTCATGCCCCATGCCTGGAGGATCGTGATGCCGACGCGCTCGCGGTACTCCTCGCTGAGCGCCTTCGGGACCGCCGACCCGCCGCAGATGATCCGGTCGAGCGCCGAGAGGTCGCGCCCCTCGAGTTCGGGCGCGACGGCCTGCCAGATCGTCGGGACTCCGGCCGCCATCGTCACGCGCTCGGACTCCATCAGGCTCGCGAGCGCGAGCGGGCTCAGATCGGACCCCGGGAAAACGAGATTCGCGCCGGCCAGCACCGCCGAGTAGGCGAGCCCCCAGGCGTTCGCGTGGAACATCGGCACCACCGGGAGCACCGTGTCGCGCTCGCTGACCGCCAGCGTGTCCACCCCGAGCGACCCGAGCGAGTGCAGGACCATCGAGCGATGCGAGTAGACGACGCCCTTCGGGTTGCCGGTCGTCCCGCTCGTGTAACACATCGCGGCCGCGCGCTGCTCGTCGAGCAGTGGCAGCTCCGCCGGCGCTGCGCC
>WLNG01000050.1 GCA_009699915.1 Actinomycetota bacterium | reverse complement strand
CGTGTGGGTCCACGTCTGCACGGCCACGCTCACCTGGCTTGTCGTGCTCTGGTCGTGGAGTGCGGCCGGAAACCCCGGCCGCGGGACGCCGCCGGCGGTCACCGAGCGGACGCAGGCGACCGCCGCCTGACCGCAGGCGCCGGCGCTTTCAGGTGATCCGCAGGATCGCCAGGACGGTGGTCCCGGCGGCGCCGATCCAGAGTCCGGCGAACATCAGTCGGGGGCCGACCATGCCCAGGAGACGGCGTTGGCGGCGGCGGCGCAGATCGCGCCGACTGACGTAGCTCGCGTAGATCACGTCATGCCGCATGGCAGTGCTCCGATCAGAGGTGAAGCGGAAGGCCCGCGTCAACCCGTACGCGCTGCAGCATCCCGGTATTTGCGGACGGAACCGTGCCTCAGAGCTCAGATGCGTCCGCGCAGGACGTCATCCGGGATTTTGGCCAGCAGGTCAAGGCACGCCGGGATCCCATCCTCCCCAATCAGGATCGCTCCGCCGGGCCGATATCCGCGATCCTGGCCTCGGTCCGGCCCGACGAGGATCGAGTCGTAGACCCACGAGCCGCTGTTCATGAGCACCGGTCCGCTCGGGTCCGGATGCCAGAGCTCGCCCGGGTCGCCAGCCAGCGGGCCGCGCCGATGAATGTGGCCGAAGATGACGGTGTCGGCCGGAACGCGCAGCCGCCGGGCGACCTGCGCCATCGCGGGGATCGCGGCGCGGCGATGGATGCCCTGCTCCATCAGGAGCGCGGCGACCGACGCGGCCTCCCGCATCCCCGGGATTCCCGCGAGCGCCGGCAGCCCCTGGAGGAGCGTGCGGCGCGCCGTGCCCAGCGCCTCGCTGAGCCCGTCGCCGACGGCGTCGGGCAGAACCGATGCGAGGACGTCACGCACGCCGCCTGCGTCGGCTCCGGGGGCCCGCTCGAAGTCCTCGACCCGTGCGCGGGCAACTCCGTCCTCGGGGCGCAGCCGTCCGCGGATAGCGGCGCCGAGCAGCCGGTCAAGGTGATGGCCGTGGGTCGCCCAGAGACGATCGCCGAGCCAGACTCCCGGGTAGCGGACCTCCACCGGCCGCGGTCCCTCGGCGCGCAGCCACCCGGCGAGCTCGCCGAGCAGCGGGCTGGCCGAGAGCGGCACCCGCGTTGCGGGCTGGAGGCGCGCGCCCGACTCCAGGCGCCGCCGCAGCCACGGGCGGATCAGGTCGTGATCGTGGTTGCCGGGGACGACGATCACCGGGGCGCCGGCCGGGAGTGCGGCTGCGAGGTGACGCAGGATCGGCGCGGCGATCTGTGCCGCTTGAGCGGGGCGTCCCTCGAGTAATTCGATCGTGTCACCGAGCAGCACGAGCCGATCGGCCGAGGCTGCGGTCTGGGCCAGCGCGTCGAGTGCCTCAGGGCGCCGCAGGACGTCCCGCCCGAGGACGGAGCCGAGGTGAAGGTCGGAGATGACGAGGGTGCGCACGCCGGTCTTGTCACCATACGGGTGTGGAGTCGCTCCGCGGCCATCTGCTGATCGCCTCACCGGCGATCCACGATCCCCACTTCCGCCAGACGGTCGTGCTGCTTGCGGAGCACACGCAGGATGGGGCGATGGGCGTCATCCTCAATCGGGTCACGGAGGCGATGGTCGGCGAGACGATCCCCGATCTGGCGGCGCTCACCGGCGCCGGGGCGTCGGTGCATGTCGGCGGCCCGGTCGGCGAGGAGGGCATCACCGTGCTCGCGCGGTTCCACGAGCCGGAGCGCGCGGCGCTGCTCGTCCATGAGGATGTGGGATTCATCGCCGCAGGCGACGAGGACCCGGCGGCGCTCGCCGATGCCGTCGATCGGGCGCGGATCTTCGTCGGCCATGCCGGCTGGGGCCCCGGGCAGCTCGAGGAGGAGCTCGACGAGGAGTCCTGGATCGTCGGGCAGCCGGAGCTCGAGGACCTCTTCAGCGCGGACCCGACAGGCCTGTGGGCGCACGTGCTGCGCCGCATGGGCGGGGCGTACGCGCTGGTCGCGACGATGCCCGCCGATCCGAGCAGCAATTGAGCGTGGACGAGATGCTGCGGCCGCGCTGGATCGCCCCGCCACGGGGGGCTTGCGCGCCACCATCGCCCGGGACCGTCGACCTCTGGCGCATGGATGCTCTCCCCGGCGCCCGCCGCGAGGTGCGCGCCAGCCAGCGTGAGGCCGCGCGCGGAATCCTCGGCCGTTACGTGTCGGAGGGCGATGCCCGCCTCGTGCGCGGGATGCATGGCAAGCCGGCCTTCGATCCGCCGCTCGTGCGCTTCAGCATCTCCCACAGCGAGTGCGTCCTGCTCGTCGCCGTCTGCGCCGATGCCGAGCTCGGCGTGGACGTCGAGCTCGTCCGTCCGCGTCGCCCGGTCGTCGCGCTTGCCCGGCGCACCTGGGGCGAGGAGGAGGCCGCCGCGCTGCAGGCGCTGCCGCCGGAGCGGCGCGCGGAGTGGTTCCATCGCGCGTGGACGCGTCACGAGGCCGCACGGAAGTGCATGGGGACCGGGCTGGCCGTGACGCCGGACGCGCCGCTGCCCGTGGCGACCGACCTCGACCTCGGCGACGGCGTCCCTGCGGCGCTCGCACGCATCGGCGGCCCGCCCGCGCTGGTTCGCGGTCTGCAGCCGGGCCGCTGAGGCCGCGCCGGCGCGATCGGCGCCGAGGTTTCCCGTTCTCTGTGTCCGAACACACCCACGGCCATGACGATGACCGCGAAGACGCCGGCCCCGGTGACCATCTGCGCAGGAGAGTTCGCCGCGTTGACCGGTGTTGGCCGGGAACGTTTGCGCACCTGGGAGCGTCGCCACGGATTCCCCGAGCCGGTACGCAGTCCCGGTGCAGCCCGCCGTTACGACGTCGGCGACGTTCGCCGCGTGCTGGCGGTGCGCAGGGCGATCGAGCAGGGTGTCCCGTTGCTCGAGGCGATCGATGGAGCCGAGCACGGGGACGGGCGGCAGCCTGCTGGCCGGTCGGTCCCGGATCTGGTCGCAGCGCTCGACCACGCCCCGTTTGCGGCGCTTGTCGTCAGCGGCCCTCAGCCGCTCGAGGTCGTCTGGGTGAACGGGTGTCTGCGCGCCGTGCCTGACGGCCCGTCAGCCGGCGATGATCTGCTGCGCAGCGCACCGGCATTCGCCGGCGGCGCTGGGCATGCGGCGCTCGAGGCGCTCTTCGCGGGCGGCGACGGCCCCGCCTGGATCGAGCACCCGTCCTGGACCGAGCATTTCCCGGTCGCCACGGCGTCGGTCGGCTGGTGTCTGCCGCAGGAGCCGGGGACTGCGCCGCTCGCTGCGCTGGTTGCGATCCCCACCCGGGCGTTCGATGGCGAACTTCCGGATGGCGACGCGATCGAGCGGCAGATGAGCCGCCTGCGCGGTTCGCTCGACCGAGTCAACGCCTGGACGGTCGCCGTCGACGATGCAGCTGGCGCGCTACGCGAGAACGGCGGCGTCGACGCTGCCAGCGAGGCGCTCCGGCGGCTCGCCGCGAGGATCGGCGCGCTCGACGCCGCGCTGCTGCCGGTCGTCGACGGCACCCTCGTCGCGAGCCCGTCGTTGAAGGGGATGCTCGAGCCGTCGGCCGTCGATCCCGCTGCCTTCCCCGAAGTCGCGGGGGCGCTGCGCGACAGCGCCGTGGACTGGCTTGACCTCCCGGCTTGTCATGCCTTCGGCGTCCCGGGTGAGGGTGCTGCGGTGATCGTCCCGATTGTCGCTGCCGGCAGGACGCTCGGACTGCTGCTGCTGGTCTTCCGCCGAGAGGTCCCACTCGGCGATGCCGAGCGGGACCTGTTGCTCGGGCTTGCCACCACGATCGGCTTCGCCCTCATCGGCTCCCCGGTGCGCGCGTGAGGCGTCGCTCAGGCTGCGGCTCCCGAATCGATCGCCATGCGCATCTGCTCGATGGAGCGGCGCAGCAGCCGCGACACGTGCATCTGCGAGATCCCGACGTGATCTGCGATCTCGCGCTGGGTGAACCCGCGCGCGAAGCGCAGCAGGACGATCTGGCGCTCGCGCTCAGGCAGCGCCGCGAGACCCTCGCCCAGCATGACGCGGTCCTCCGCCAGGAGGAACCCGCCGTCGACGACGCCGGGGATGCGCGAGAGGCCCTCGCCATCCTCTCCGGGCTCGTCGAGCGACGCGGCCACGTAGTTCCTGCCCGCCTCGATCGCCTCCAGGACATGCTCCTCGTCGCTATCCAGGACGGCGGCGAGCTCGGTGACGGTTGGGGTGCGGCCGAGCGTCGCGCTCAGGCGCTCAGTCGCCCTGCTCGCCTTGGCGCTGAGCTCCTGCAGGTCGCGCGGGACGCGCACCGCCCAGGAGCGGTCACGGAAGTGGCGCTTGATCTCACCCGAGATGTTCGGGGCGGCGAATGTCGAGAGCCGCAGGCCGCGTTCGAGGTCGAAGCGGTCGATCGCGTTCAGCAGGCCGACGACCCCGACCTGGACGAGATCCTCGAGTTGCTCGCCGCGCCCGGTGTAGACCCGCGCCACATGACGCACGAAGGGCAGCATGCGCTCGACAAGCTGCTCGCGGGCAAGGCGATCGCCCTCTTCGTGCCAGCGCCGCAGGAACTCCCGCTCCTCTGCTGCGGCCATCGGGCCGCGCCGTCCGGTGGCCCGTACTTCGAACATGACTGATGTCATCGTGACACTCCCTTGTCCGGCATGGGCCCGACCTCAACAGGGTCGGGTGCGTCTTCGCAGTCTGGGACACCGGTTCGCACGGCGCATTGGCGAAACCCGGAAGGTACGGATCCCGATTCCCGCAATTAGCGGGTTTTTTGCGCTTCGCACGCATCGTCGAACTCCCTCGCGCTCGGTTAGTGTCGCCGACACCGTGGCCTTTCTGAGCGCATGAACACGCCGGTCGACAGCGCGCCCGACGTCGCGATCGTCCTCCCAGCGCGCCCGGAGAACGTCGCGATCGTCCGGCACATTCTCGCCGCGATGGGGGCTGCTCTGGGCATGGACGCTGAGGCGCAGGCGCAGTTGCGGCTGGCGGCGAGCGAGGCCTGCACGAACGTCGTCGTCCACGCGTACCGGAGTGTGGCCGAGGGGCTGCTAGAGGTCGACGCGGCGTCCGATGGCTCGCTGCTGCATGTGACCGTTCGCGACCGGGGACGTGGCCTGAGGCCGCGCCCGGACTCCCCGGGCCTGGGGCTCGGCCTGCCGCTGATTGCTGCGCTCACCCGCTCCATGGAAGTCGGCTCGCCGCAGGATGACAGCGATGGCAACGAGGTGCGCATGGCCTTCCTGCTGACCTCCCCGGCCGTCCGAGACCACGCATGAGCGACGAGCAGCGCATCACGCTTACGGTCCGGCGCGGGCCGCTGGCCGGGCCGGTCCTTACGCGGTTGGTGGCGATGGCGGGCTCACGCAGCGAGCTGCCGGTCGATCGCCTCGATGACGCACTGCTCATCGCGGAGGCGCTCACGAGTGACGGCGCGGCATTCGGACCCGACGGCCGCCTCAGCGTCGAGGCATGCTCGCGCGACGGCGTGCTCGAACTGCGCGTCGGGCCGCTCGCCGCGGGCGACGCGAATCGCCTGCTCGATGCCGGCAACCTCCCCGGTGCGGGCGCCGTCATCGCCCGGCTGGCGACGGGAGCTCTCGCCGAGCCTTCCGGCGACGCTCAGCGGGTGCTGGTGCGAATTGCCGCCTGAGAGTGGTTTGACCGCCGCGCGAAACGGGAACGGCGGCTAGCGTACCGACCATGGCAGAGTTCGCGGTGAGCAGGGAGACGGACACCCGCAGGGGGTCGAGATCGTCGCAGTCCGCGGTGAGATCGACGTCTACACCGCACCGGAGGTGAAGGCCGCGGCGACCGAGGCGGTCTCCGGCTCCCCGAAGCTCGTCCTCGACCTGACGGAGACGACCTTCGTGGACTCCACGGCGCTCGGCGTGATCATCGGCCTCGTGAAGCGGGTGCGTCCGGTGGGGGGCGATGTGGTCCTCGTGAATGTCGATCCGGAGATCGCCCGGACGCTCGCGATCACCGGCCTCGACGAGCTCCTGAATGTCTTCGAGCACCGCGATCCAGCCGTCGCAGCGCTCATCGACGGCTGAGCCGTCGCTCGGCAGGTTCAGCCGCGCAGGACGCGCAGCGCGTTGAGAATCACCGCGACGTCGATCGCCTCCTGCAGGAGCGCTCCTGCAACCGGAGGCAGATATCCGGCGGCCGCGATGCCCATCGCCGCAACGCTCAGCCCGATCCCCCACAGCACGCTCTGGCGTGCGATGCGCAGCGTGCGGCGGCCGAGGCGGATCGCCTCGGCGACGCGATCGACGCGATCGACCGTGATCACGCAGTCGGCTGTCTCGGCCGAGATCGTCGATCCCGCGGCTCCCATCGCGATCCCCACATCGGCGAGCGCCAGTGCGGGAGCGTCGTTGACTCCGTCGCCGACCATCACCACCGGCCGCAGCCGCTCCTGCGCGCGCATCGCGGCGACGACCTCGAGCTTCCCTTCGGGCGAGCGTCCGGCGTAGACCTGGTCCAGCCCGACGCGCTGCGCGATCTCCTGCGCGACCGACTCGTGGTCACCGGTCACCATCGCGACCTGCACGCCGCGCTCACGCAGCACGGCCACCATCTGCGCCGCGTCCTCTCGCAGATGGTCGGCCATGACGATCACGCCCGCCAGCCGACCGTCGATCCCGACCATGACACGTGCCATGCCCTCGGCGCGGTCGAGGGCGATCAGCCGATCGGCGGCCTGATCGGTTTCGCACCCCTCGGCCGCCAGGAAGGCTGCGCTGCCGACGCTCACGCGGCGTCCCTCAATCGTCCCGGAGATCCCCTGACCGGGGGTTTCGGTCGCTGCCAGTGGGGGCGCGAGCTCCAGGCCTCGGCCGAGTGCCTCGCGGACGAGGCCGCCGGCGAGGACGTGGGCGGAGAGCTGGTCGACGCTGGCTGCCAGCCGCAGCGTCTCGGCCTCGTCGAAGCCGTTCACGGGGATGACCTCGCGCACGCCGGGCTCGCCGATCGTCAGCGTGCCGGTCTTGTCGAGGAGGACGGTCCGTGCCTCGCCGAGCTGCTCGATGGCTGAACCGCCCTTGATGATGATCCCGGCGCGCGCCGCGCGGGACAGCCCGCCGATCAGCGCGATCGGCGCCGCGAGGATCAGCGGGCAGGGTGTGGCGACGACGAGCACCGCGACGGCCCGCACCGCGTCACCGGAGACGAGCCATGAGCCCCCCGCCAGGAGCACGGTCACCAAAAGAAACCACACGGCGTAGCGGTCGGCCATCCGCACGAATGGCGCCCGTTCCTTCTCGGCCTCGCGCACGAGCCGGACAAGCGCTGCGTACGACGAGTCGTCGGCGCGCTGCGTGGCGCGGAGCTCGAATGGATCGCCGGCATTCGCGGTGCCGCTGCGCACCGACCCTCCGGCCGGCACGGTCACCGGCAGCGACTCACCGGTCATCGCCGATGCATCGATGACCGCGCTGCCGCCGTCGACGGTGCCGTCGACGGCCACGACGTCGCCGCGCCGCACCAGGACGCGGTCCCCGCGGCGCAGCTCGCCGACCGGGACCTCGATCCAGCGGTCGCCCTCGCGTCGCTGCGCCACCCGCGGCGCCCGGGCCAGCAGGGCCGTCAGGTCACGCCGCGCGCGCCGCGCCGCGTAGGCCTCGAGGGCGTTCCCGCCGGAGAGCATCAGTGCGACCACCGCCCCGGCGAGGTATTCGCCGACGGCGAGCGCGCTCGCCATGGCCAGGAGGGCGATGACGTCAACGCCCACATCTGCGCGCAGCAGCGCCCGCACCACCCCCCAGGTCAGCGGGATGAGCGTCACGACGATCGTCGTCGCCCACGCGACGCGCGCGGCCTCGTCTCGCCCGACGAGCGCGAGGACTCCGCCGCTGACGATGCCCGTGAGGCAGAGCAGTGCCAGCACCCGCGGCAAGTGCTCGGCGATCAGGCGGCGGAGGCCCTGGCGGTCGTCGTCGGGGGCCATTGCGCGCAGAGTGACGGTATGCCCTATTCGCAGGCTGTTTGGACCGACTCTGCGACCGTGCGGAAGGTGGGCGCCCAGTGGAGGACCGAGCGCGAGCCCGTCTGCCCGCGGACGGTGACGGAAGTCCCGCAGGGGTTGAGGTACCAGTTCAGGTTCGCCTCGCCGGCCGCCCCGTAGATCCAGCGGTAGGCCTGGCCACCGGCCAGCCCGACTGGACCGAAGGCGAGCTCGGAGAAGGTCGGGGCCCGGTAGTGCCGCGCCCGGTCGCCCGATGCCGCGCTCTCGGGGGTCGCCTCGGAGTTCTGCGCGTAGGTGATCACGAGCTCCGCGGCGTGGACCCCGCCTGTCCGCCAGCGGCTTTCACGCGCGCTGCCGCGCGGCATGTCGTCGGCGACGATCTCCCAACCGTCGGGGACCCGCGCCTGATACCCCTCGGCCTTGTAGGGGCTGAGCGAGACCGGAGCCGGGAGATTCGACACCCGGGTTGTCGTGCGTGGCTGCTGCGGCTGCGGGTCGTTGCGCAGCGCCGCCGCGAGCGCCGCACCGGCCCCCGCGCCGAGCAGCAGGACCGCCGCAGCG
>WLNG01000005.1 GCA_009699915.1 Actinomycetota bacterium | reverse complement strand
TGCCTTCCCCTGGTGCTGCAGATGCCGGTCTTCATCTCGCTGTTCTACATGCTGCGCAAGGATCTGAAGGTCGACATCTGCGGGCCGGAGGCGAAGATCCTCGCCACCGCCAAGGAGCTCGGGAAGAGCGTTTCGAACACGCCGTGTGAGCTCGTGGATCCGGGCTCGGCGAAGTTCCTCTTCATTCCTGACCTGACCAATAACGCGACCGGCGGCGTGCTGGTCGCGCTGCTTGTCCTTTACGTCGGATCCCAGCTGCTGTCGAGCATCTTGATGTCGGTCACGGCCGACAAGAACCAGCGCATCATCATGTTCGCGCTGCCGTTCGTCTTCGTCTTCTTCATCAAGGGCTTCCCCGCCGGCCTACTCGTCTACTGGATCACGACCAATACGTGGACGGTCGGCCAGCAGTACTTCATTCGTCGCAAGACGGGACAGTTGCCAAGCTGGCTCGGGGGGAGCGGGGATGGGCCGATCCCGCTGAACCCTGCGCCGGCAACGGCGGGCGCGGCCGCCGTCTCGGGCCCGGTCGCGACCAAGGATGCGAAGATCGCTGGCGACGGTCCCAAGGCGAGTCCGCCACCTCCGCCGCGGCAGAAGAAGAAGCGTTCCGGGAGGCGGCGATGACACGTGAGCTGTCCGAGGGCGCGGAGATCGTCGGCGAGCTGCTCGAGCACGTTCTCGACGCGCTCGGTCTCGACGGAGAGATCGAGGTCGTCGAGGATGAGGACACCATCACCGGCCTGGTTGACGGCGAGGACCTCGGACTCCTGATCGGGCGCCACGGCCAGACGATCGACGCAATTCAGCATCTGGCATCTCGCGCGGTTCTGCAGGGCACCGAGGACGACCGACGCCGCGTCGTCATTGATGCGGCCGGGTACCGCGAGCACCGCCGTGAGGTACTCGAGCGACTTGCGGACGATGCCGTCGACGAGGCGCTCGAGCGCGGGGTCCCGGTGGCGCTCGAGCCGATGAGCGCCAGTGAGCGGCGGATCGTGCACGAGCACCTGCGCGATCGTGCCGAGATCGAGACGCACAGCGAGGGCGAGGAGCCCGAGCGGCGGCTCGTCGTCTCCCCCGCGGCCTGAGCCTCCGAGCGTTTCACGGGAAACGCCTACGCTGCGGCGATGTCCCCGATGGAGCGACTTCAGGAGCTGGCGCGCGAACACACGCTGCCCGCGGCGGCGCCCGAGCAGCTGGATCTGCTGCTCCGGCTGCTTGCGCAGTCACCGCACGCGCTGACCTCGGTGCGTGATCCGGATCGTGCGGTGGAGGTGCATATCGCCGATTCCTTGAGCGGTCTGTCCGCGCCGGAGCTGCGAAGTACTCTGCAGATCGCCGATCTCGGGTCGGGAGGCGGCTTTCCCGGCCTTGTGCTCGCTGTCGCGTTGCCGCAGGCGCGGGTCACGTTGGTCGAGAGCGTCAGCAAGAAGGCCGAGTTCCTGCGCGAGGCGGCCATCGCCATGGACCTGCGCAACGTGGCCGTCGTCGTCGCCCGCGCCGAGGCGTGGCCCGAGGGCCTGGGCGCTTCAGGCGCCGTGACGGCGCGCGCACTGGCCCCGCTCGGTGTGCTGCTCGAATACGCGGCGCCGCTGCTGCACCAGGGAGGAGCCCTGGTGGCGTGGAAGGGCCGGCGCGATGACGCAGAGGAGAGCGTTGCGGTGCGGGCGGCGCTGGAGCTCGGGATGTCACGCCCGGAATACCGGCCGCTTGCGAGCGGAGAAGCCGAGCGCCATCTCTGCTTGAGCACGAAGGAATCTCCGACACCCGATCGCTACCCCCGGCGCACGGGGGTGGCCCACAAACGCCCTCTCGGCGCCTGACCTTCTCGACCGTTCGGACCCGAACCATATTCCCTCTGCTCCGACCGACTCGGCCGGTAGCGTCCGCGGACGATGGGCACCATCTACGCGATTGCGAATCAGAAGGGCGGCGTCGGGAAGACGACGACCGCGGTGAACGTCGCCGCCTGCATCGCGGAGGCGGGGCTTGCGACGATCCTCGTCGACGTCGACCCCCAGGCCAACGCCACGGTCGGGCTCGGGGTGCCGAAGACCACCGAACCGAGCATCTACGACGTCCTGGTCGGGCGGGTCTCCGCGGCCGATGCGCTCGTTCCGACGTCGATCCCCGGCCTGAGGCTCCTGACCGCGCATCCCGATCTCGCAGCAGCCAACATCGAGCTGGCGCGCGAACCAGGATCCGAAACCCGCCTGCGTGATGCGCTTGCGCCGCTGCGCGACGACACGGCGGCGATCCTGCTGGACTGCCCGCCGTCGCTCGGCCCGCTGACGATCAATGCCCTGACGGCCGCCGATCGGGTGATCGTCCCGGTTCAGACGGAGTACTTCGCGCTCGAGGGGCTCGCCGGACTGCTCGACACCCTCTCGCTTGTCCAACGGGACCTCAATCCAGGGCTGGCCGTCGCCGGCTTCGTGCTGACCATGCATGACGGCCGCACGCGTCTGGCACGCGACGTCGAGCGAGAGGTGCGCGAGCACTTCCCGCAGCTCGCCTTCGACACGGTGATCCCGCGCAACATTCGCATCGGGGAGTCGCCGAGCTATGGGCGCCCCGTGATCCATCATGATCCGCACTGCGCGGGATCGGAGGCCTACTTCGAGCTCGCCAAGGAGGTGGCTGCCCGTGGCTGAGCGTGGAATGGGACGCGGTCTCGCCGCGATCCTCGAGGTCTCCTCCCAGCCGGGCGATCGCCCGGAGCTGCGCGAGATCGCGACCGGCCTCATCGTCCCGAATCCGTCGCAGCCGCGACGCCATTTCGACGAGGATGCGCTCGAATCGCTGGCAGCGTCGCTCGCCTCCAGCGGCGTCCTCCAGCCTGTCCTTGTCCGTCCACTGGCCGGCGGACGCTATGAGCTCGTCGCCGGCGAGCGCCGCTGGCGAGCCGCGCAGCGCGCAGGCCTGGAGACGATCCCGGCCGTGGTTGAGCAGCGCGATGACGCCGCCTCGCTCGAGGCGGCGATCGTCGAGAACATGGCGCGGCAGGACCTCAACCCGATCGAAGAGGCCCGTGCTGTCGCCGCGCTCGTGGAGGAGCTCGGCCTGACCCGCCAGGAGGTCGGCCGCAGGGTCGGCCGCAGTCGAGTCGCGATCTCCAATCTCCTTCGCCTGCTGGATCTTCCCGACGAGGCGATCGGCCTGCTCGAGGACGGCCGACTCTCCGAGGGCCACGGGCGCGCGATCCTCCTTGCGGAGGATCACGGTGATCGCCGCCGGCTCGGCCGCGCAGCCGCAGAGGGGGGATGGTCCGTCCGCGTGACGGAGGACCGCGCCCGAGCCGCGAACGCGCAACCTGCCGTGCGCCGGGGCGCTCTGCGCCTGCATCCGGACCAGGAGGCAGCGTGCGCGCAGATCGCCCAAGAGCTCTCCACCGCCCTCGGACGCGAGGTCCGAGTGCGGCCGAAGGGCAGCGCCTATCGCGTCGAGCTGGTCGTCGAGGATCTCGCTGATGCCGCCGCGCTCGCATCGCGAGCGCCACGGCTCAAAGCCGTCTGAGCCCGGACGCAGTTCCTGGCGGTCTCTCGGGCGAACCCGCGATACACTGCCGCGCTCGCGGGCGATTAGCTCAGTCGGTTAGAGCGCTTCTCTGATAAGGAAGAGGTCCCAGGTTCGAATCCTGGATCGCCCATCGCCGCCGCGGGAGGGAGTTGCCGAGCGCGGTTCGCCTCCGAACTGCTGAACGTTGCTCAGCTCGACGGCGGGCTGCCGGGCGGGTCCGGGTGAACGACGGCCGTGAGGGCCTGCTCGTCCTCGTAGGCGGTTTTAGCGAAACCGCGACAGCGGTATCACGGCCGCCATGCGCTCGTAGCCGGCCGTGCTTGGATGAAGGTGGTCACTGGAGTCGTAGCGTGTCTGCAGCTGGCCGTTGGCGCTTGGGTCGCGCAGTGCGGCGTCGAAGTCGATCACGCCGTCGGCGGGCGCCTTGTTCCGAATCCAGTTGTTGACCTGGCGGCGGAGGGCGTCGGCGGCCTGCGAGCCGTACGTCTCGAGGAACGTTCCCCGCATCGGCGTCAAGGTGGCGATGTACGCTCGAAGGCGCTTCGCCTTGATCCGCCGAAGCGCCTTGTCCAAGCCGCGGATGACGTCATTCGAGGTGACCCCCGGGGTCTGGCCGATGTCGTTTGCACCTCCGAGGAGAATGACGTCCGTCACCCCGGGGTTGCGCAGTACGTCGGCGTTCAGCCGCGAGAGCAGGCTCGGGCCGAAGATCGCAGCGAGACCGGGACTGTTCATTCGGTTGCCGGTGATGCCCGCGTTGGACACGGCCGCAGGAATTCGCGCGCCGACAAGGCGGCGTGAGAGGAAGTCCGGGTAGCGCGCGTCACGATCAACTCCCGCCTCGTTCTCGAGGGCGGGTCTGTTGTAGCCCTGGAACCCGTCGGTGATCGAGTCGCCGACGGTCACAATCGATCTTGTCCCGCGCGCGGCCTCCACATCCACGCCCGTGATGAGCAGACGAGCGCGAGTCTGGATCGTGAACGCGCCGGACCCAGTGTCGGTCGCCGCGTCGCCGGCCCCAGGTGCTGTCATGAACGAGGTTTGGCGTCCACGAAAGTGACGCGTCGGCGCGGTGGCGGTCCCGGCGAGCGCGATGCTTACCGCCAGCGTCTTGAACGGCTTGACATCGAAGCGGATTCGATCGCTGGCGACGTCAGCTCCGGCCGGCACGTTCACCGCCGACTTGCCTGCGAAGCGGATCGTTCGAACGCTGCCCAATGTGAGTGCCGCACCAGATCGACGCACGGCGATCGTCACGTGCGAGATCTTCAATGGCACTTTCCCGAAGCGGTTGGTAAGTCGCACGCGCACCATGGAACCCGCGCGCAGCGGCGTGACAACGTTGCGAACGGTCTGATTGGTCAGCGCCTCGCCGACATCCGACGGACTCGCGTTCCAAGCGGGCACCCACTTCACCTTCGCGGCCAGAGCACTTGGGACCCCCAGACCGAAAATAAGCAGGGCGATGGCCGCCCCTCCGAACAATCTGGACCGCACCGGCGCCTCCTCGTTGGCTGGCCCCGCCCGCCACGTGCTGGGAGGCGAAGATTACACGCGTGAGCAGCTCCACTACACGCCTCATTGGCGAACCTCCCGACAGCGACCGGGAACGCCCGTCGCAACGTTCGCCCATCGCAGCCGCGGGAGGGAGCTGCCGAGCGCGGTTCGCCGCCGAACTGCTGACCGTCGATCAGCTCGACGGCGGGCTTCCAGTGTCCTCTGCGACCAGCTCGAGCAGTGCGTCGAGGATCACCGGATCGAAGTGGCTGCCCCGGCCGTCGCGCATCATCTGTACCGCTTCGCTCTCACTGAACGCCTTGCGGTACACCCGGTCGGAAGTGAGTGCGTCGAAGACGTCCGCGACCGCCGCGATTCGCCCGGGGAAGGGGATCTCCTGGCGCACAAGGTGGTTCGGGTATCCGGACCCGTCCCAGCGCTCATGATGGGTGAGCGCGATCTGCGCAGCGAGTTCCAGCAGCTCAGAGCCGGATCCGCTGAGGATCTCGTGGCCGATTGTCGTGTGGGCCTGCATCGCGAGTCGCTCGTCGGGCGTCAGCGGACCCGGTTTCTCGAGGATGGCGTCGCGGATCCCGATCTTCCCGATGTCGTGCATCGCTGCCGCGAGCGGGAGGAAGGCGAGCTGTTCGGCGTCCATCCCGAGCCACACTCCAAGACGTGCCGCGAGGTTGCTCATTCGCGTCACGTGCAGGCCGGTCTCCGAACTGCGCGAATCAAGCGCGATCGCGAGGCGGCGGATCGTCTCCTCGTGCGCGATTCGAAGCTCGTTGCGCGCCTCTGCCTCTGCCATCCGCAGGCGCCGCTGCTCGAGTACCTGCTCGAGGGCCTGGGGGAGTCGGGCGAGCCGGTCCTTGAGCAGGTAGTCGCTGGCACCGCGCTTCATGCACTCGACTGCGACCTCCTCGCCGACGGCGCCGGTGACGACGATCACCGGCGTGTCGATCCCCCGCGCGGTCACGAGGTCAAGGGCCTCCAGGGCATCAAAACCCGGCAGCCGGAAGTCGGCGATGATTGCGTCCCAGTGGCGCTCGAGGGCCGCAGCGAACTCCTCTCGCGAGACAACACGCGCGATCTGCGTCTGGAGCCCGGAGGACCGCAGGCGGGCCCCGAGGAGCTCCGCGTCGGTTGCGCTGTCTTCAAGCAGCAGCAGGTGGAGCGGTCCGCTGCTCATGGGGTTTCGGGCATCCGGTGGAGCAAGGTCCAGTAGCTCACGACCAGCGCAACATGCTCGCGAAACCGCTCGAAGGTTGGCGGCTTGACGACGTAGCTGTTCGCTCCGAGCTCGGCGGCGCGGGCGATGTCCTCGGGCTCCTCGGAGGAGCTCAGCACGACGATCGGAATGACCCGCTGCACGTCACGTTCACGTTGCCGCTCGAGCACCTGGAGTCCGCGCATGTCCGGAAGGTCGAGGTCGAGTAGGACGAGGCGCGGCGCGGGAGCCCCGCGCTCGAGCGCCGCGAGCGCCGCGGCTCCCGTCTGCGCATGCTCGATCGTCACGGAGATCTCGCGCAGCGCGAGCTGGACGAGCTCCGCGAGGGCGTCGTCGTCCTCGACCAGCAGGATGGGCAGTGGCTCGTTCATGGCGTAGCGAGCCCGGAGCGGTCATGATCTGACCGACGCCGACTCGATCCCCGAACGGTAGACGCTTCGGGGATTCGGCGTCGAGGATCATGAACCCGAACGCCGCGCGCACGAGCACCGATCCGGCTGCGACCCCTACGCCGCTCGAGAGCCGCACGCGCCGACTCGCGCTCGTCCTCTGCCTCATCCCGCTGGCACTCGGCCTGTTGACCTCCATCGGCTGGGTAGTCGGGAGTGGCCGCGCCTCGGCCCTCTGGCTCGCCGGGACCCCCGCGATCCCGCCCGGAACAGGGATCGCCTTCGTGCTGGCGGGCGCCGCGCTCGTGCTGCTGCATTTGCGAGCCCGATCGGTGGGCGTCCTCGTGCTCGCGGGTCTCTCGATGGCGACCTGCATCATCGGGCTGGTCGACGTCGCGATCGGTCAGCACGCGAACGCCGGCTATGTCTTCTCGATCCATGCCGCAGACACCTCCGTGGTGCTCTCGGTCCTCGGCATCGTCGGTCTGCTGCTGGTCGCGGCCGCCACGGTCGCAGCGGTCCGACCGGACGGCCGTCCCGCCCAAGCACTCGGGGCGGCGGCGCTGCTCTTGGGCCTGAGCCTCACCCTGGTTGCCATCGAGACGCGAACCTCCGGTCAGCCCGGCGCACGCTTCACGCAGCTGTCGGGCGCCGCGCTGCTGCTGCTCGGGTGGAGCGCGGTGCTCGCGACGGTCCGTTCGCCCCCGCTCTCCGCCTTCTTCCGCGATCTTCCCAGCGCCGCCATCGCTCGCCGCACCTTGGCGCTGCTGATCATCGGCCCGGCGCTCGTCAGCCCGTTGCTCAACATCCTGAGCCTGGCGGGCCTCTTCGACCGGGAGACTGCTCACGGCCTGATCACGGCGGCAGTCGCCATCCTCGCGCTGCTTGTCGCGGTTGCGATGGGGGTTCGCACCATGGCGGTGGAAGAGCGCATGGCGGCGACGGCCTCCCGCGTGCGCGAGCTCTACGAGGAGGCGCCGACCGGGTACTTCTCGCTTGACGGTGGGGGGATGCTGATCGAGGCCAACATGACCCTGTGCGCATGGCTCGGTCTCGATCGCGAGACACTGATCGGGACGCCGCTGATGCGCTACGTCACGCCCGAGACGCTCCCGGCGCTTGGGGCTGCGCTCGCGCAGCTCGAGAACGGCGAGTCGGTCCAAGACGCTGAGTTCGACCTGCTGCGGGCGCACGCGGCGCCGCTCGCGACCGGCATGCGCGCCGACCGCCGCCGCAGCGAGGACGGACTGCTCGACGTCGTACGCGCCACGCTGTTCGACGTCACGCAGCAGCGGGCCGCCGAGCGCGAGCGCCGGGCCGCCGACACGCGCTACCGGCGCATCGTCGAGACGGCGACGGAGGGGATCTGGATGCTCGACGAGGCCGGGCGCACGAGCTTCGTCAATCCATACGCCGCCGAACTGCTCGGACACGATCCGACCGCGATGATCGGACGCCCGCTCAGCGACTTCGCCGACGGGGAGGGCACGACGATCCTCGCGGGGCGGGAGGAGCTGGGAATCGAGGGCTCGTCCTTTGAGATGAAGTTCCAGCGAGCGGACGGGAGCGATCTCTGGGTGCTTTGGGCCTCGTCGCAACTGCTGAACGACGATGGGACGATGGCCGGGTGGCTCGGGATGTTCACGGACATCTCGGCACGCCGCGAGGCTGAGCGGCTTGTGCGGGACAACCAGCGCAGGCTGCAAGAGCTGATCGATGAGAACCCTTCCGGGATGGCACTCATGGACCTTGACCTGCGCTTCTGGCTCGTCAACCGTGCCTATGCGCAGGCCGTCGGCAGGGCCACCGACGAGCTCGTTGGACTGCGCGCGCGCGACGTCTTCGCGGCGCCTCAGGGCGATGAGATCGAGGCGCTCCAGCGCCGTGCCCTCGAGCAGCGTTGTCCGCTGCACGAGGAACGCCGAATGGCGTTCGGTTCGGTGAGCCAGACGCGCCTCAACACGTATTTTCCCCTGTTTGACGAGAGCGGCGAGCCCTACGCCGTATGCCTCACGACCACCGACGTCTCTGCGCTCAAAGCGATGGAGGCCAAGCTGGCGGAGCTCAACAGAGACCTCGAGGCGCGGGTCGAGTCGCGCACGCGCGAGCTCCAGATGGCGAACGCGGATCTCGCGAACTTCGCCTCCACCGTCGCGCACGATCTGCGCGCCCCGCTGCGCACGATCCACGGGTTTTCAAGCATCCTGCAGGAGGAATACGGCGCAGGGCTGCCGGACGAGGGACAGCGCTACCTCGGGCTCGTCTCCCGGGGCGCGCTGGAGATGTCGCAGCTGATCGACGACCTGCTGACTTTCGCGCGCACCGGTCGCCAGGAGGTGGAGCGCATCGCCGTCGATCCCGCCGTCATGATCGACGAGGCGATCTCCGATCTCGAGGCCGTCGAGCCGACGGCCGGCGTCGATCTCGTGATCGCCCCCGACCTGCCGGCCTGTCTGGCCGATCCGCGCCTCCTGCGCATCGTCTTCCAGAACCTGATCGCCAACGCGCTGAAATTCACCCGTGGTCGCGAGCATCGACGCGTGGAGATCGCCTGGGAGGCCGGGCAGGGCGGAGAGGTCATCTACTGCGTCAAGGACAACGGGATCGGCTTCGACCCGTCGCAGGCCGAGCGGATCTTCGGCATGTTCCAGAGGCTCCACTCGTCGGACGATTTCGAGGGGACCGGGATCGGACTTGCGATCGTGGAGCGAGTCGTCCACCGCCACGGCGGGCGCGTGACGGCCGAGGGCGTCCCCGGCGGGGGCGCGACGTTCCGCTTCACGCTCGGACCCGAGGACACCCGCCAGCGCCTGCGCGGAGGCGGCGGCACAGCCGCTCACAGCGCGCCGCTCGCCTGACGCGCCCACCCCGGGAGGTGGGAGCGCCGATGGCGCGGGGTATCCTCAGCCGACCACCGCGTCCCAGGAGCGCTCGTTCGTGCAGGAGATGGTCATCTATGGCGTGAGCTTCGACATCGTCGGCAAGCAGCCGATCGTGCTGCTCAAGACGGTCGACGGCAATCGCTTCCTGCCGATCTGGATCGGGCACCCTGAGGCGGCGGCCATCCTCATGCGACTCAACGGGTCCTCGACGCCGCGGCCGATGACCCATGACCTCATCACCGATGTTCTCGGGGAGCTCGAGGTGCGCTGCGTGCAGGTGGCAGTCACCGAGCTGCGCGACAACACCTTCTTCGCGACGATCACACTCGCGGTCGAGGGTCGTCAGGTCGAGATCGACTCGCGTCCGAGCGACGCGCTCGCGATCGCAGTCCGCGCGGGCGCCCCGATCTTCGCCGCCGAGGAGGTCATCGCCGAGTCCTCGATCGAGTTCGAGCACGAGGTTGAGGACACCGAGGAGGTCGTCGACCGCTTCAAGGAATTCCTCGACGAAGTCACGCCCGAGGACTTCGCCGGCGACTCCTGATCAGCGTTTGCGCGCGGGATTCGCTCCCTCGAGCATGCGCTGCACGAGGTCGTCGAATGTGATTCCGGCTGCGTCGGCGGCCTGTGGCAGCAGGCTTGTCTCGGTCATGCCGGGAATGGCGTTCGCCTCCAGCACCCAGAGCCCGTCGCTCGCGTCCAGCAGCAGGTCGACGCGGGCGCAGCTCTCGAGGCCCAGCAGCTCCACGACGCGCAGTGCGAGCCGCTGCGTCTCTGCCGACACTGCGTCGTCGAGCTTCGCCGGACAGGTGAAGTGCGTGCGCCCAATCGTGTAGCGGGCCTCGAAGTCGTAGACGTCCTCGCCTGTCGGGATCGCCTCGACCACCGGCAGGGCCACCCCCCCGAGGACCGACACTGCGAGCTCGCGCCCGTCGACGAATCGTTCGATCAGTGCCCGGTCGTCATAGGAGAGCGCTGCGATCAGTGCGGGCGGTACCTGCTCCGGAGTCGCGGCGAAGCGCACGCCGAGCGCGCTGCCGCCACGCGCCGGCTTCACGACCACCGGAAAGTGCAGTCGATCGCCGATCTGGCTGAGGGCGCCTGAGGCTCCGAGGTCCCTGAAGGTCGATTCACCGAACGCCAGAAAGTCGGCCGTCGGGATCCCGGCGTCCTGCATGAGGTGCTTGGCGAGGATCTTGTCGGACGAGAGCGCGCAGGCGGCGGGGCGCGGCCCCGTGTAGGAGAGCCCGAGCGCCTCGAGCAGCTCCTGGACGGTTCCGTCCTCGCCGTCGCGGCCGTGCAGCGCGACGAAGACGACATCCGGGGCGATCTCGCGCAGTCGCTCGACGAGATCGGCTCCGACATCGATCCCGGTGACCTGCTCACCGCTGCGCGTCAGCGCGTCTTCAACGCGCCCGCCGGAGACCAGCGAGACCTGCCGCTCGAAGGATCGTCCGCCCTTCAGCACGGCGATCCGGCGTGGACTCACTGTGCGTCCCGCCGGGCTGCGGCGTCGCGGCGTCGCGGCAGTGCGAGCACGTCGGCGAGGTCTGTGCGCGGCTGAGGTTCCGTGCGGCGGGCCTCGCGAGGCCCGCCGGTGAGCGCCTGATAGAGGTCGATCTGCTCACGCACGACCGCGCCGATCCGTGCGACGCCCTCGCGAATCTCCTCCTCGGTCGAGCCGGAGAAGTTCAGCCGCATGGAGGAGCCGCCACGTCCGTCGAGGTAGGCGCCGCGCCCCGGCACGAAGGCGACGTTGTGGGAGAGCGCTAGCGCCAGCAGGTCGGTGGTGTCGATGTAGTCGGGCAGCGTGGCCCAGACGAAAAGACCGCCCTGCGGGTGCGTCCAGCTCGCCCCGTCCGGCATGTTGCGCTCGAGCGCTTCAAGCATCGCGTCGCGACGCCGTCGGTACAGGTCGACCAACCCGTCGACGTAACCGCGCCAGCCGTCGCCCTCGAAGTACGCGCTGACGAAGAGCTGGGTGAGCGACGAGGGGCAGAGCGTCGACTCCGCCGCACCGAGGTTGAGCTTCTCCAGGACGGGTCGCGGAGCCACCGCCCAGCCCAGCCGGACTCCGGGCGAGAGGATCTTCGAGAACGTCCCCGCGTAGATCACGAACTCTCCGCCATCGAGCTCGAAAAGCGTCGGCAGGGGATCGCCCTCAAACCGCAGCAGGCCGTAGGGATCGTCCTCGAGGACCAGAAGCTCGCGTTCGCGGGCGACCTCGACAAGCCGCTTGCGGCGGGGCAGCGACATCGTCACGCCGCCGGGGTTCTGGAAGGTCGGGATCGTGTAGATGAACTTCGGACGGCGGCCCTCGCGTTCGAGGCGGTCGAGCGTCTCCTCGAGCTCGTCGATGCGCATGCCGTCGTCGTCCATCGAGATCTGCACGACGTCGGCCTCGTAGGCGGTGAAGGCCGGGACGGCGCCGGGATAGGTCGGACCCTCGGCGACGATCACATCGCCACGGTCGATCAGCGCCTTGCAGACGAGGTCGATGACCTGCTGCCCACCGGTGGTGATCAGGACGTCGTCCGGGTCTGCGGTGGCGCCCGAGGCGGCCATCACGCGGGTGACCGTCTCGCGCGTCTGCAGCAGTCCGTTCGTCGGCCCGTACTGCAGCGCGCGCGCCGAAGACTCGCTGGCGACGCGCGCCATCACCGCAGCCATCGTCTCAGGCGGGAAGCTCGTTGTGTCGGGGAGGCCCCCTGCCAGGGAGATCACCTCGGGCCGCTCGGTGATCGCCATCAGATCGCGCATCACCGACGAGGTCATCACGCGGGTGCGCGATGCGAACAGCGACGCGTAACGCTCGATGTCGCGGGCGGCTGAGCTGGGACGGCGGGCGTCCATGTGGAGGGGTTCGCGCTCGCCGCCGCGGTCCCTGTCGCGGTCCTCTACAGTCATCCCGCTTGGACGGTAGCCGACCGCGTGAAGCTTCTCATCGACATCCTCCAGGGACTCGGCCTTTCGCAGGCCGCCGGCATCCGGCCCTTCCTCCCCGCGCTTGTCGCCGGAGCCGCTGCCCGCGCGAACTTCCTGATCGACCTGGAGGGGACCGATTTCGCCTTCATGGAGCGCCCCTGGTGGTTTGGTGCGCTCGCCGTCGCGGCGATCCTCGCGCTCTTCTTCCGCCGTGTGATCGAGCGTTCCGCGGTCCTGAACGCGGCGCTCGCGGGTCTCTGCCTCGGGATGGGAGCACTGCTCTTCAGCGCGCTGCTCAGCGATGACGGGTACGCCTGGTGGCCCGGTATCCCGGCTGGGATCGCGGGCGCTTGGCTCTCCGGCACGGCGGCGCGGGACATCATGGGTCGGGCGGGCGCGCGCCTGGACGACCACGCCCGCGGCCACCTCCCGGTCTTCGCCGAGGGCGTCGCGATCCTGCTCGCGGCGCTCTCAATCGTGGCGCCTCCCGTGGCGCTCGTCTCAGCCGGTTTCTTCGCCTGGCGGATCCTGCTCGCGCGCCGCCGCGAGACCGGCAAGCACGCCGGGCTGCGCATCCTGCGCTGACCATGCGCTCGGCCGCACGCCTGCTCGCGGTGGTGTTGGTCGTCCTCTTCGCCGCGCCCGCGGCGTTTGCCGCCGCTGAGCGCCCCTTGGATCCCGCCGTGGCGCCTGTCGCCACTCGTTCGATCGAGCGCAGCGAGGCCGAGGCGATCGCCCGGCGCATCCCGTCCGTCCGCCGCGCGCTCGCGGCGAACCCCGATTCGTACCTGGCGAGCGAGCGTCGCAATGGGCGCTGGAGCGTGAAGGCTTGGAGCGGGGGCCGTTCTTCGCGCCAGACGGCCGAGGTCATCATCGACCCAGCCACCGGACGCGTGCTCGAGACCTGGACCGGCTTCCAGGCGGCGTGGTCGATGGCGCGGGGCTACCCCGGGGCGTTCGGCCGCTCGGTGAATGCGCCGTGGATCTGGGTGACCCTCTGCGTGCTCTTCGTGCTGCCGTTCGTCGATCCGCGCCGCCCGCTGCGGCTGCTGCACCTGGACCTGCTCGTGCTCGTCGCCTTCAGCGTCTCGCTTGCGTTCTTCAACAACGCGAATCTCGGGCTCTCAGTGCCGATCGTCGCGCCACTGCTGATCTACGTCGTCGTCCGTCTCGCCGCGATCGGCCTGCGCCGCACCCCGCGTCCCGCGGCCGGGCTTCCGCTGCTCGTGCCCTGGCGCTGGCTCGCCGCCGCCACGTTCTTCTTGATCGGCCTGCGCCTGGGCCTGAACATCGTCGACGGCAACGTCATCGACGTTGGGTACTCGGGCGTCATCGGCGCCGATCGGCTCGCTCACGGACGCGAGCTCTACGGGGCCTTCCCGACCGACAACGAGCACGGTGACACCTACGGTCCGTTGCTGTACCTGGCCTATGTCCCGTTCGAGCTGATCTGGCCATGGCAGGGGCGTTGGGATGATCTGCCGGCTGCCCACGCGGCCGCAGCCGGCTTTGACCTCGCCTGCATCGCGCTGCTCTTCCAGCTCGGCCGCAGGCTGCGCGGGCCGGAGCTCGGGACGGTCCTCGCCTACGCGTGGTGCGCATGGCCATTCACGGTCTACGCGACGAACTCGGGCGTCAACGACGCGCTCCCCGCGGCGCTGATCCTCGCGGCGGTGCTGGCTGCAGCCCGTCCGGGCGCCCGCGGCGCACTGGCGGCCGCTGCGGGGCTGACGAAGTTCGCGGCCCTGCCGGTGCTCCCGCTCTTCGCCACGCATGGCCTGGAGTTCCGAGGCAGGCTGCGCGGCCTTGCGCTCTTCGCCGCCGGGGTGATGCTGACCTGTGCGATCGCCGCCCTGCTCGCTTTCGCGCACACCGATCCGCGCACCGTCTGGGATCGCACGCTCGGATTTCAGATCGATCGTGACGCGCCGTTCTCCGTGTGGGGCCTCTACGGCGGCGGCTGGAAGATCGGCCAGGGCATCCTGCAGGCCGTCGTGGTGCTCTTCGCCTGCGCGGTTCCCTTCCTGCCGCGACGCAGGGATGTCGTCGGGCTCGCTGCGCTGGCCGGGGCGATCCTCGCCGCTGTTCAGCTCGTCACGACCTACTGGTTCTACACCTACCTGCTCTGGTTCTTTCCGCTGGCGCTCGTCGCCCTGCTCGCAGGCCCGGGCGTGGGCGGCCTCACGGGCCGGGCGTGGGGTGCAGCGGCTCGAGCACCTGCTCGATCGCATCCGCCCGCAGGGCCTGCGAGCAGCGGATGACGACACCGTTGAGCCACGGATCGTCGTCGGAGGGGTCGAAGCGCACGTGCATCTGGGAGACGAGCGACTCGATGGCCTGCTCCTTCTTCACCCCGATCACGCCGCCCCGGGCGCCCGTCATTCCGACATCGGTGATGTAGGCCGTTCCGGCCGGCAGTACGCGTGCATCGGCCGTCGGCACGTGCGTGTGGGTCCCGACGACCGCCGTGACGTGGCCGTCTAGGTGCCAGCCGAGGGCGACCTTCTCGCTGGTCGCCTCCGCGTGCATGTCCACGAGGATGTGGTCGCACCCGCCCCGGCGCAGTTCTTCCACAGCCGCGTCGGCCGCGGCGAACGCTGGATGTCCGGCACGCAGGAAGACGTTGCCGGAGAGGTTCACGACGCCAAGCCGCACGCCATCGCGCTCCACCACACAGGTGCCGTGGCCCGGCTGCGAGCGCAGGTAGTTGGCCGGGCGCAGGATGCGCTCCTGCGTGTCGAGGTAGGGGAGGATCTCGGGACGGTGGTAGGCGTGATTGCCGAGCGTGATGACGTCGACCCCGGCGGCGAGCAGTTCGTCGGCGATCCGCGGCGTGATCCCGAGGCCGCCTGCGACGTTCTCGCCGTTGACGACTACGAAGGTCGTGGCGTGGCGCTCGCGCAGGCCGTCGAGAAGGCCGAGCAACGTATGCCGGCCGATGCTGCCGACGAGGTCGCCGACGAAGAGGATCGAGGCGGGCGCCGCCGCAGATCGCGTCACCGCGCCATCCTTTCAGGGATGGCCCGCAGCATGCCGGCCGCAGGCCCTGCGACCCCTACCATGCGAAGCTCATGGCCTTCCCCGTGACACGGCCTCGCCGCCTTCGTCGCAGCGCAGCGTTGCGCGCTCTCGTGAGCGAGACACGGCTCGCCCCGGGCGATCTGGTGCTTCCGCTCTTCGTCGAGGAGGGGATCGACGCTCCCGTCCCTGTGGCCTCGATGCCGGGCGTCTCGCGGCTCCCGCTTGCGGCGCTCGAGGCCGAGGCGCAGGAGCTCACCGAGCTTGGTATCCCCGCAGTGCTGCTGTTCGGGATCCCGGCCGAGAAGGACGCGAGCGGCAGCGGGGCCTGGGCCGACGGTGGCGTGGTTCAGGAGGCGACGCGGCGCTTGAAGGCCGCGCAGCCCGATCTGCTCGTCATCACCGACGTCTGTCTCTGCGAATACACGGCCCACGGGCACTGTGGCGTGCTGGACGAGCATGGCGAGGTGCGCAACGACGCGACGCTGGAGCTGCTCGCCCGGACGGCCGTCAGCCACGCCCGGGCGGGCGCTGACATCATCGCGCCCAGCGACATGATGGACGGACGCGTGGCTGCGATCCGGACGGCGCTCGATGCGGACGGCAGCACGGAGATTCCGATCCTCTCGTACAGCGCCAAGTACGCCAGCGCCTTCTATGGACCGTTCCGTGATGCCGCTGATTCCGCTCCCGCTCGCGGCGACCGGCGCGGCTACCAGATGGACCCCGCCAATGCGCGCGAGGTGGTCCGCGAGACGCTGCTGGACGTCGCCGAGGGCGCCGACATGGTGATGGTCAAGCCCGCATTGGCGTACCTCGATGTTCTGCGCCGCGTGCGCGAGGCGACCGACCTTCCGCTCGCTGCATACAACGTGAGCGGCGAGTATGCGATGGTGAAGGCAGCCGCCCAAGCCGGCTGGCTCGACGAACGTGCCGCGGTGCTCGAGACGCTCACGGCGATTCGTCGCGCCGGCGCGGACATCGTGATCAGCTACCACGCGAAGGACGCCGCTCAATGGCTTCAGACCTGACCGCAACGCCCAAGCTCCGCAGCCGCAAGGACGGCGCGGCAGTCGCGCTCTCGGATTCCGATCGCCGGGTGATGAAC
>WLNG01000049.1 GCA_009699915.1 Actinomycetota bacterium | reverse complement strand
GCTGTAGCCCGCGCTGACCTGCGGCAGCGCCGCCTGGGCTGCGGTGGCACCGATTGCGGCCACGAGCAGGGTAAACAAAACAGCGAGCAGTCCGTTGCGCATAGGCCGATTTTATCGCACCGGGGACCCGGCTGCGATCACCAGCGCTCCCGGTTCTTCTCGTCGATGCGACGGGGCGACGTGCCCCGGCGCGCCAATGGCAGCTCGCCGGTCTCCAGATAGTGGAGATCTTCGCGCAGGATCGCAGCAGCGCGCACGCCGTCAAGTACCGGGCCATGGCCCGGCACCACGTGATCGGCCTGCTCGACGAGCGGACGCAGGCGCTCGAGCGTCGCGCGGTACGCCGATCGCGACCCCCCCGGCGCGAACATCGGGATCTCCAGCGGCGAGAGGTAGTCGCCGCAGGCGAGCACCCGCGCCCAGGGGATCCACACGGCCATCCCGTCGGGCGTATGGCCATCCGCGGGTTGCAGTTCGAGTTCGCCGGCGCCGATGTCCACCCGCCCGGGGACGGGGAGCGCCTGCAGGCTGCCGAGCTGCAGCGGCGCGGGGCGCTCGAGGTAGAGGCGCTCGTCGAAGGCGCGCAGCGCCCGTACCGCGTCACCGGGATCCCCGGTGAGCCGGGCGGCGGTCGTCTCCGCGCAGCCGAGCGCCGCGCCGGGGAAGGCGAGCCGCCCGAGGAGATGGTCCCAGTCGCCGTGCGTGGCCAGCAGGCCTGTGCAGGGCCAGCTGACGTGCTCAAGGATGCCGGGCAGCGCCTCGAGCTCGTCGGGCAGGACCGGCGAGTCGATCACGAAGGCCTCGATGGGCGCACCCTCGCCGTCATCCTCAGACGAGGGACCACGCACGATCGTGCAGGTCGTCTGCAGCACTGCCGACGTGCACACGAGCACATCAGCATGCAGACCGACGACGCGCATCGCGCTGCGCGGCCTAGGCGGCGCCGAGGAGCTTGGCCGCCTCGAGGAGCGTCTTCACCTCGGCGGTCGGCTTCTTGGCACCGGGCTCGAGCACCTCCTTGCGGCGGTTGACCCAGATGACCGGAACCTTCGCCTTGATGCAGGGCTCGATGTCGGTATGCCTGCTGCAGGAGATGTGCACCCAATTCTTCTTGCTGCCGACGCGGCGCGCGAACTCGGTGAAATGCGCCGGGTCCGGCTTGTACGAGCGGACCTGCTGGGCGGTCACGACGAGGTCGAAGACGTGGGGGATGTGCCGCCGCGTCTCGCCGAGCAGCTTGTCGTCGATGTTCGAGACCAGGCCGGTCTGGAACTTCTTGGCGAAGCGGCCGATCTGGAGGTTCGTCTCCTTGAACGGCCGCCAGCGTGGCACCGAGTCGGGCAGGAAGCCGGAGCGGGACGGCTCCAACGACCAGCCGATCTCCTCGGCGATCTGCACGGCGCAGCGGCGCAGGACCTCGGCATAGAGCTCGTAGGACCCGCCCTCAATCTCATGCTCGAGCTCAAGGAACCGGGGGAAGATCTTCTCGGGCTCCTCGATCGTGAAGCCGTCGCGCTGCGCCTCGCGCTGGAAGGCGTCGAGGATCCCCGCCTCCCAGTCGATCAGCGTGCCGTAAACATCGAAGGTGACCCATGTGGGGTTTGCAGGAAGCGCCATCGCCCATTCATTCTAGGAAGGCGCGGCACCAAGGCGCGGTTCGCTAGGGTCAAGCGCCGTTATGGACCTTCTCGAATATCAAGGCAAGCAGCTCTTCGCCAAGCACGGTCTGGAGATCTCGGCCGGGCGCGCCGTCACCACTGTGGATGACGCCGTCGCCGCCGCGAACGAGCTCGGATACCCCGTCGTGGTCAAGGCACAGGTGCTGATCGGCGGCCGCGGCAAGGCCGGAGGTGTGAAGCTCGCCTCCAACGAAGCCGAGGCGCTCGAGCATGCGACGAACATTCTCGGGCTCGACATCAAGGGCCACATCGTCCACGAACTGTGGATCGAGAAGGCTTCGGACATCGCTGACGAGTACTACGCATCGATCCTCCTCGACCGCTCCGCCAAGGCCCCGCTGCTGATGTTCAGCGTCGAGGGCGGCATCGACATCGAGGAGGTCGCCGAGAAGACCCCCGAGAAGCTCGTCAAGCTCCACATCGATCCGCTCGACGGCATCACCCGCGAGCAGGCCGTGCAGGTCGCCACGCAGGGTGGCGCGGACGCTGACGTGATCGAGAGCGTCGCCGACATCCTCGTCGCGCTCTACGACGTGTGGATCAAGGAGGACGCGACCCTCACGGAGATCAACCCGCTGATCATCACCCCCGATCGCAAGGCGAAGGCGCTCGACGCGAAGGTGACGCTCGACAACAACGCGCTCTACCGCCACCCGGAGGCCGAGAACTTCCACGTGCAGGGCGCGGTCGACCCGATCGAGGAGAAGGCGAAGGCCCTCGGCCTGCAGTACGTCGCCCTCGACGGCGACATCGGCATCCTGGGCAACGGCGCCGGTCTGGCGATGAGCACGCTCGACGTGGTCGCGCAGGCCGGCGGCGCCCCCGCGAACTTCCTCGATGCCGCCGGCGGGTCGAACGCCGCGGTGATCAAGACCGCGGTCGAGGTCATCCTCTCGAACCCGCGCGTCAAGGCGGTCCTTTTCAACATCTTCGGCGGGATCACGCGCTGTGACGAGGTCGCCAACGGGCTGCTCGCGGCCTTCGCCGAGCTGGAGACCGACATCCCCTTCGTCGTCCGCCTGGACGGCACGAACGACCTCCTGGGCCGCAAGATCCTCGAGGAGGCGGCGATCCCGAACGTCCACCCCGCCGCGACGATGAACGAGGCGGCCGAGAAGGTCGTCGCCCTTGCCAAGGAGCGCAGCTAGATGGCCATCCTGATCGACCGCGACACGCGCCTGGCAGTTGCCGGCATCACCGGCCGCGAGGGCTCGTTCCACACGCTCAACAACCGCACCTACGGCACGAACGTCGTCGGCGGCGTGACCCCCGGTAAGGGCGGCCAAGACGTCGAGGGCATCCCCGTCTTCGACTCGTGGGCCGACTGCGCCGCCGGTGTGCAGCCGAACGTCGCGATGATCTTCGTCCCGCCGCGCTTCGCGGCGGACGCGATCCTCGAGGCCGCCGCCGCGGGCGTGGCGCTCGTGATCTGCATCACCGAGGGCATCCCCGCCCACGACGAGCTGCGCGTCTACAACATCCTCAAGCGCGACTTCCCGGGAACTCGCCTGGTCGGCCCGAACTGCCCGGGCATTCTGTCCCCGGGGAAGGCGAACGTCGGCATCATCCCGGCCGCCTTCTTCAAGGAGGGCAATGTCGGCGTGGTCTCGCGCTCCGGGACGCTCACGTACCAGATCGGCAACGAGATCGCCCAGCGCGGATTCGGCAACAGCTCGATCGTCGGCATCGGCGGCGACCCGGTTCCGGGCAGCTCCTTCGTCGACATCCTCGCCCTCTTCGAGGCCGACCCGGAGACCGAGCTGATCGTCCTCAGCGGCGAGATCGGCGGCTCGGCCGAGGAAGAGGCTGCCGAGTTCATCGCGCAGAACGTGACGAAGCCGGTGATCGGCTACATCGCGGGATTCACCGCTCCCCCCGGCAAGCAGATGGGCCACGCCGGCGCGATCGTCTCCGGCTCTGCGGGGACTGCGGCCGCGAAGGCGGAGGCGCTCGAGGCCAAGGGCGTGCGGGTGGGCCGCACCCCGACACAGGTCGCCGAGATCGCCGTCGAGATCCTCGGCGGCTGAGCGGCACCCGCGGGCGGTAGCGTCTCTCCGTGGCCGAAGGTGACGGTGAGACGCGTGATGTCCGGGAGATCCTCGGCGAGCACGAACAGGAGCTGCTCGAGTTCGAGCGCGAGCTGCGCCGTTCCTCGATCGAGGACGCCGCGATCGCGCGCGGCGGCCCCGTCTCCACGGTGGGCGAGGAGCAGTCGCCCGAACCCGTCGCGGAGGTGCCGGCGCCGGCTCGCCAGCGCCGGTGGCCGCTGATCGCCGCGCTCGCCCTGCTCGTCGCCGCCGGGCTCGCAGTGGGGATCGCCGCCCTGCTCGGCGCCTTCAAGGGCGATGACGCCGGCCCCGGGATCGTCGCGACGCCGGCTGCTGCCGCCCGTGCGGCAGGACTCGCAGAGCGCGGGACCAAGCTGCGCACCACCGACGCCGCGACCGCCGCACGGGAGCTCTGCTCGGGAGCGGCCGACGCAGCGGTCCTGCTCGAGACGGCCGCCGACCGGCCACTCGCCTGCCCCGGGGTGACGCGGCTCGCCGCGACACCGGTCGAGGCGACCGGCTACGCGCACCTTGGCCTGCGCGGGCGCACCTGCGTCAGCGTTCCCAAGACTGCGACGCTCGACGCCCGTGCCGATGCCGCGCTGACGGCGCGGCGCGCCGCGGCGGTCGCGGCGGCGCCTGAGGACGGCTGGGCAGCAGGCCTGGCGTTCGACAGCGCCAACGGCCTGCGTCTACTCGCCGTCGCCCCGCAGCCCGGCGCGCCCTGCGTCGTTCCGTCACCGCAGACGTTCGCCGACGCGACGTACCCACTGCTCGTCCAGCTCGTCGCCTACGGAAGGCCCGGGACCGACGCCGCGCAGACGGCGGCGGAGCAGGTCGATCCCCCGGGCGCCGCTCGCGTGGCGCCCAGCGTCCTGCGCGCGACCGTCTATCGCTGATCGCGATTTTCTATGGTGGGGGTATGGCCGACACGATTTCCTTCGCCCGCGGGGCGCCGTCGCTTGACATCGTCGACGTCGAGGGCCTGAAGGCCTCGGCGCTCGCCGCCTTCGACCGCGACCCCGCCGGGACGACGGCCTACGGCACTGCGGTCGGCTACGTCCCGCTGCGCCGCTGGATCGCCGAGAAGCACGGCGTGGACGAGTCGCACGTGCTCGTGACCAACGGCTCGATGCAGGCCGACGCCTTCCTCTTCGACGAGCTCGTCGGCCACGGTGACGACGTTGTCGTCGAGAAGCCCTCCTACGACCGCACCCTGCTGGGCCTGCGCGCCCGCGGAGCCGAGATCCACGCGGTCGACCTCGAGCCCGATGGGATCGACACCGCGGGGCTGGCAGCGCTGCTCTCCGGCGGCGTGCGGCCCAAGCTCGCGCACATCATCCCCAACTTCCAGAACCCCGCCGGCTACACGCTCTCGCTGGAGAAGCGCCGCGCCCTCCTGGAGCTCGCCGGCGAACACGGCTTCACGCTCTTCGAGGACGACCCGTACATCGACATCCGTTTCACCGGCGAAGAGCTCCCGACGATGCTCTCGCTCGATGACGGCACCCGGGTCGTCTACGCCTCGTCGTTCTCGAAGACGGTCTGCCCGGGCGTGCGCGTCGGCTACCTCGTCGGCCCGCCGGCGCTGATCGGGAAGATCGCCACACGCGCGACGAACACCTACATCGGCCCGAACATGGTCGCCCAGTCGCTCGTCTACGACTTCTGCGCAAGCGGGCGCATCGACGCCTCGATCGCGACCGTCAAGGCGGCGCTCAAGGACCGCTGTGACGCGCTCGTCGCGGCGCTGCGCGAGCACCTCCCCGAGGCGACCTTCACACCCCCGGAGGGCGGTTACTTCATGTGGGTTGCGCTCCCGGAGGGCACGAACGTCCACGAGCTGATGCGCGAGGGCGCCGAGCGCGGGGTGGTCTTCGTCGCCGGTACCGACTTCCTGCTGGAGGGCGGCGACAATGCGATGCGGCTCGCCTACTCCGGCGTCACGCCCGCGGAGATCACCGAGGGCGTGAAGCGCCTCGCCGAGGCGTACCGAGCGATCGCCTAGCGGCCGTAGCGATCGGCCGAGATCACGAGCTGCTCGGGCAACGCGACCCGTGGCGGCGGCGAGGGGTCTGCCGTCACGGAGACCGTCTCGGCGACGTTCGCCGCGAGCGTGATCTGGCGCCCGTCGACGTCGATCACGACGTCGTCGTCGGTGCGCTGCGCGAGCGTTCCGGTCATCCCGGGCTCAATCCCTGACGCCATCAGGTAATGCAGGATCTCCTCAGCCTCATTCTCGAAGCGCAGGACGGTCAGGGTCGCGCCCAGATCGACGTCCGCAAGCGGCACGCCCGCATCGCGCTCCCCGACGTTGATCGGGTGGCCGTGCGGGCAGGTGGTGGCATCGCCGATCGCGGCGAGCATGCGGGCCTCCAGAACAGGGCTCATCGCATGCTCCAAGCGCTCGGCCTCCTCGTGCACCTCGTCCCACGGGATCCCGAGGACGTCGGTGAGGAAGCGCTCGATCAGCCGATGACGACGCACGATCCCCTCGGCGTGCACGCGGCCTGGTTCCGTGAAGGAGATCGACTTGTCTTCGGCGCGAACGATGTACCCGTCGCGTTCGAGACGGCCGAGCATCTCGTGGACCGTCGGCGGCGAGAGCTGCATCGCGCGCGCGACGTTCGCGCCGGTCATCGGCAGCCCCGCCTCGTGGAGCCAGAAGATCGCCTGGAGGTACTCCTCCTCGGCGACCGACACATGTTCGTCAGCCATGTGGCGATGCTACCGGTACCCGTCCACTGCGAGGATGCCGGCGGTGTCCTCGCCGCCAAACAGCTCCGATGCGGCCACGCGCGACGCGCGACCGCTGCTCGTCGCACCCGATTCCTTCAAAGGGACCCTGCGCGCGAGCGCGGTCGCGGCGGCGATCGGACGGGGGCTGGAACGGGCGGGCCTCGCGCCCCCCGACCTGATGCCCGTCGCCGACGGCGGCGAGGGAACGCAGGAGGTCGTGCTGCTGGCGCTCGGCGGCCAGACCACGGCGGCACCGGCGCGTGACCCGCTCGGCCGCACGCTGACTGCTGGGTTCGCCCTGCTGGAGCAGGGCGCCGGGGCGATCGTCGAGGTCGCGGCCGCAAGCGGCCTTCCGCTGGTCGCGCAGGACGAGCGTGACGCCGAGCGGGCGAGCTCGCACGGCACCGGCGACCTGATCGCCGCCGCGGCCCGCGAGGGCGCCGAGACGATCCTCGTCGCCGCGGGCGGAAGCGCGACGACCGACGGTGGCGCCGGGGCGCTGGAGGCGATCGCCGAGCACGGCGGCCTGCGAGGCGCGCGTCTGATCGTGCTCTGCGACGCACGCATCCCGTTCGAGGATGCCGCCGCGGTCTTCGCTCCGCAGAAGGGCGCAGACCCCGAGATGGTCATGCGCCTCGAGCAGCGGCTCGCCGACCTGGCGGCCTCATGGGAACGCGACCCGCGAGGCGTACCGCTCACCGGAGCGGCCGGCGGCCTTGCCGGCGGCCTGTGGGCGCACCACGACGCCGACCTGGTGCTCGGCTCGCGCTTCATTCTCGAACTACTCGGCGCGCGCGAACGGATGCTCGCCGCCCGGGCGCTGATCATCGGCGAGGGCCGGCTCGACGCGACGACGCTCGAAGGCAAGATCGTCGGCGAGATCGCCACCGACGCGCGACAGAATGGCGTACCGTGTCATGCGATCGTCGGGCAGGACGCCCTCGATCTCTTCGGCCGCCGGATTCTCGATATCCAGACGGTGACAGAGGCTGGCACGCTCGGCGCCCTAGAGGACGCGGCAGCAGCGCTCGCGCTGTCGGGCGTACTTTGAGCGACCGAAACCGAACGCCCCCTCGCGGGTATCAAACACGATGGCCGATCGCTCCCGACCCCACTTCAGCCGCACCGGCAACCGCCGGGCCGTCGTCGTGGGCGCTGGCTCGTTCGGAACTGCGGTGGCCGCGCTGCTCGCGAAGGGCGGCGTGCGCACGACGCTGCAGGCCCGGACCGTCGAGCAGGCACAGCGGATCGTCGAGGCACGCGAGAACGCCGCCTACCTCCCTGGGATCCGCCTTCCCGACGAACTGCAGATCGACAACGTCGACGCGGGGCTGCGCGGGTTCGACCTCGTCTTCCTCGCCGTCCCCTCGCGCGGGCTGGACGAGGTCATCGCCGCGCTGCCACAGCGCGGCCTGAGCGGCCGCGCCGCGGTGATCACGCTCGCCAAGGGCCTCGTCCCGCCCGAGGGCCGGCTCCCCAGCGCTCTATTGCGCGAGCTGCTCGGCGCGGAGCGCGTCGGCGTCGTCGGCGGCCCCGCCCACGCGCGGGAGATGATCACCGAGGGCGCGGCCTTCGTCGCCGCGTCGGAGAACGGCGAACTCGCTGCGACGCTGGCGCGCGTTTTCACCGGCGCCGGAATCGTCTGTGAGCAGTCCAACGACCCGACGGGCGTCGAGCTCGCCGGCGCGGCGAAGAACGCTGCGGCGCTCGCCAGCGGCGCGACCGAGGCGCAGGGGCTCAACGCCGCCGGCGCCGCGGCCGGGCACATCTTCGCCGAGGTCTGGCGCTACGCCGAGGCGCAGGGCGGCCGCGCAGAGTCGATGATCGGCCTCGCCGGGACCGGCGATCTGGTCGCCACGGCGCTCGCTCCCGGCTCACGCAACCGCCGTGCGGGCGAGCTGCTGGCCGCGGGCGTCCCCGCCGACCAGATCCCCATCCAGATCGGACAGGCCGTTGAGTCGCTCGACCTCGTCCCACTGCTCGCGCGGGCGCTGGAACGTTCGGGGCTGGATGCTCCCGTCACCAGCGGGCTCGCGCGGCTCATCTCCGGAGATCTGCCGCTCACGGACTGGGTCGCACTCGTGCGCACCACGGTTCCCCCGCGGGCGCGCTTTCGCAGCGGCCGCCCGGGATTCTGGGCGCGGCTGCGAGCACGCTGGCGCTAGCGCGCGCCAGGCGCCTTGGCGAGCGTCTCGACGACCGCCTCATAGACGCCGGCGCCGTAGGCGCCTTCGGT
>WLNG01000048.1 GCA_009699915.1 Actinomycetota bacterium | reverse complement strand
CGTGCGAGGTCACGTCCGCTCATCGGCGGCTCAGCGACAACCCGATCCATCGCGTCGACCTCGCTGACGTCCGCGGCGAAGACGCCCCCACGCAGCGAGCCTGCGCTACGGATGTGACGCACGAGCGCGCGAGTGTCCACACCGGTGATCGCAGGGATGCCGCAGTCGGTGAGCCAGTCGAGCCAGCCGCGCTCGGCGCTCGGCGCGTCCTCGGTGTTCATCGCCTCGCGCATCACCACGGCGCGCGCGTGGACGCGGTCGCTCTCCATCGCGGGTGTGCTGACTCCGTAATTGCCGATCTGCGGATAGGTGAAGACGATGATCTGACCGGAGAACGACGGGTCGGTGACCGACTCCTGATAGCCGCTCATCCCGGTGGTGAATACGACCTCGCCGATTCCAGCCACAGGGGCGCCGCAGAGCGTGCCGTCGAACCTGCGACCGTCTTCGAGCAGGAGGTACCCGGCGAAGGCTGCGGTCACTTGATCAGGCCCTGGATGATCTTGAACGGCGTCGAACCCGCTCCGCCGAGCAGCTCCAGCAGCGCCATCTCGGTCGACGATGCCGCCGCCCCCGCCTGCTCCATGCGCGCGATGCCCGCCTGATGGTGGACGGCGGCACGCGATCCGAGTGCGTCGCGGATCAGGTGAATCTCGATCCCGTCGCTGAGCAGGTCCTGCGCGGTCTGATGCACGCAGACGTGCGTCTCGATCCCGCAGAGCAGCACCTGGTCGCGACCGGCGAGATCGAAGCCGTCGGCCCGCGCTACCGAGAAGACCGTCTTCTCCAGGCACGCAACACCCTCGAGGTGCACGGCGATCTCCGGCGCGGTCTCGCCGAGGCCGGCCGGATACTGCTCCGCAACGATCACCGGGACCCCAAGCGCCTGGGCACCCTGAACCAGGATCGCGCAACGAGCCGCGATCGTGTCGAAGTCGCCGATCGCCTTGCGGAACGCCTCCTGCACGTCCACAACGACGAGCGCCGCGCGCTCCTGATCGAGCCTGCTGATGGTCATACGGTTCTCCCTGGTCCCGGCGCGACGCTCATTGCGAAGCCGCGCTCTCGATACGCCACGACGCCGTCCGCGATCGTCAGCAGGACTCGCCCCTGCAGCCTGCGCCCCGCGAAGCAGCAGTTGGCCGAACGGCTCTCGTAGCCGTGTTCTCCGACGATCCAGCACGCCTCAAGATCAATCAGCGCGAGGTTCGCGGCCTCACCGACAGCGACTCGCGGAATCGGCAGTCCGAAGATCCCGCACCCTGAGGTCATGCGGTCGATCAAGAGGCCGAGCTCGAGGACGCCGGGCAGTACGAGCTCGGTGTGCAGCGCCGAGAAGGCGGTCTCCAGACCGGTGGTGCCCATCGGCGCCTGCTCGAACGGGACCTCCTTCTCGTCACGCGCGTGGGGCGCGTGATCGGTGGCGACGCAATCGATCACTCCGCTGCGCAGCCCCTCGATCAGGGCCTGCCGGTCCGCTTCGGTACGCAGCGGCGGGTTCATCTTCATGCTCGTGTCGTAACCGGCGACCGCCTCGTCGGTGAGACAGAGGTGGTGCGGGCTCGCCTCGCAGGTGACGCGGGTGCCGTCCTGCTTGGCGCGTTCCACAGTCAGGACCGAGTCGGAGCTGCTGAGGTGCTGAAGATGGATCGCACCGCCTTCGTGCCGCGCTACCAGCACGTCGCGCGCGATGATCGCCGACTCGCTGATGCTCGGGATCCCGCCGATACCGAGCCGCGCGCTGACCTGCCCCTCGTGCATCGAGCCGCCGGCCGAGAGGTCGAAATCCTCCTCGTGCAAAGCGAGAACGGCGCCGGTCAGCCGCTGATACTGCAGCGCTCGCCGCAGCATTCCGGCGCTGGCGATCGGACGGCCGTCGTCGCTGAACCCGAGTGCGCCGGCGCGGCGCAGCGCCGCCATCACGGTCAGCGCGGTCCCGCGCAGTCCGACGGTGATCGATCCGACGAACCCGACCGGGATGCGCGCATCGCGGGCGGCGGTCTCGCGCAGCGAACGCAGGATCGGCGCCGAGTCGATCACCGGGTCGGTGTTCGGCATGCCGATGACCTGGCAGAACCCTCCCGCTGCGGCGGCGCGCGTGCCGGTCTCTAGGTCCTCCTTGTGCTCCTGGCCGGGGGTGCGCAGATGCACGTGCGGGTCGGTGAATGCGGGTGAGAGCAGCCGCCCGGCGGCCTCGACGATCTCGGCGTCGTCGGGAGCACGGATGGTGCCCGGGAGCCCGATCTCAGCGATCACACCATCGCGCACCAACACGTCGTGCGCTCCATCAATCCCCTCGCGAGGGTCAAGGACACGTGCCTGACGGACAAGGAGATTCGCGCTGGGCGCAGGCGCCCGCACGAGCGGCACGGAGGATGGGCTGAGCGTCATGCGGGCTGCGGCTCCGTGATCGGGTCCCCGCTCCTGCTGGCGGCGAGGACTTCGTAGAGGACGGCCATGCGGACGACGACGCCCGCAGCGACCTGCTCGAGGATCAGCGACTGCGGTGAGTCGACGACGTCGCCCGAAAGCTCGACTCCCCGGTTGACCGGCCCCGGGTGCATCAGCAGCTGCCGCGCGCCGAGCCGCCGCGCGTTCACCTGGTAGACGGACGCGTACTCGCGCAGCGACGGCACAAATGCGTCATCCATGCGCTCGTGCTGCATGCGCAGTGCGTAGACGACATCGGCCTCACGCAGCCCGTCGAGCGTGGTGCGCACCTCGACGCCGAGCGACTCCGCCTCGCGCGGCATGAGCGTCGGCGGTCCGGCGAGCGTCACCGATGCCCCCATCTGCTGGAAGGCGACGATGCCCGAGCGCGCGACGCGCGAGTGCAGGACATCGCCGACGATCCAGATCTTCACGCCGTCGAGGTTGCCCAATCGGCGGCGCAGCGTGTAGACGTCGAGAAGGGCCTGCGTGGGGTGCTCGTGCTTGCCATCGCCTGCGTTGATGATCGCCGCATCGGTCCAGCGCGGCAGCAGCTCGGGTCCGCCGGCCCACGGGCAACGGATCACGATGACATCAGGCCGGTGAGCGCTCAGCGTCAGCACGGTGTCTTTGAGCGATTCGCCCTTCTCAACCGACGAGCCGGAGGCGACGAAGTTCACGACATCAGCGCTGAGCCGCTTGGCGGCGAGCTCGAAGCTCGAGCGCGTACGTGTGCTCGACTCGTAGAAGAGGTTGAGAACGGTCCGTCCCCGCAGCGCAGGCACCTTCTTGATGTCTTGACCGCCGACCGACTCGAATGCAGCGGCCCGGTCACAGATGCGCTCGATTCCCGCGCGATCCAGATCCCCGATGCTCAGCAGGTGCTTCACGCAGCCACCTCTCGTGCGCCGCCGATCGTGACCTCGTCGGCGCCGTCGAGCTCCTCGACGAAGACGTTGACTCGCTCCGTGCGGGCGGTCGGGAGGTTCTTGCCGACGAAATCGGGGCGGATCGGCAGCTCGCGGTGACCGCGGTCGGCGAGCACGGCCAGCTGCACGCGCGCCGGCCGCCCGTAGGCGAAGAGCGCCTCGATGGCTGCGCGGACGGTGCGCCCGGTGTAAAGCACATCGTCGACGATGACCACCGTCGCACCGTCGATCGGGAAGCCGATCTCGGTCGCGTGGACCTCGGGGGTCTCGCGGCGGGAGGCGAGATCGTCGCGATAGAAGCTGATGTCAACCTGCCCCAGCAGGACCGGCGATGCGACCAGCTCGGTCAGGATCCGGTGAAGCCGACTCGCGAGGATCGCGCCACGGCGATGGATACCGATGAGCGCGAGCGGGCCGGAGCCATCCTGGCGCTCAACGATCTCGTGCGCGATGCGCACCAGCGTTCTCCGCATATCGTCGCCACTGAGGACGACCTTGCCGTCGTTCACGTCTTTGGATCCTTCCTAGCCTCACAGGACCGGGTTAAAGGAGGTGACTGCTCTAGCCGGTCACAGTAGCACCGGCATCCCACGGCACGAGGCGGGGCGCGCCCTTCTCAGGGACCGGCACCTCGATCGTTTCGAAGTCACGCGGGACGACGATCCGCGGGCAGTGGGCCAGCGCCTCATCACGAACATCGGAAGGGCGATAGCGGCTCGAGAGATGCGTCAGCGCCGTGAGCGCGACCCCCGCCTCAGCCGCGATCTGGGCGGCCTGGGCAGCGGTCGAATGGTCGGTCTCCGCGGCACGCGCTGCATCGGCCTCCAGGAAGGTCGCCTCGTGGACGAGGACGTCCGCACCCTGCGCCGCGCTGCGCACCATGTCGCAGGGGGCGGTGTCGCCGGAGAGGACGATGCGTCGACCCCGGCGGGGCTCGCCGATCACCTGCTCTGGTAGCACGCCACCGACAGCAGTCCCTGCCTCAAGCGCGCCGAAGTCCGGCCCGGGCGCAACGCCCAGCCGCTCGGCCAGCACCGGATCGAAGCGTCCAGGGCGCTCGTGCTCGCCGATCGCGTAGCCGAAGGCGACGCCGCGGTGGCGCACGTTGAACGCCTCAACCTCGTAGCCCGCGAACTCGATGGCATCGCCGGCCGCCATCTCGACGACGTGCAACGGGTAGGCGACGCGGCCCCAGACGCCCGAAAGCGAGCCGAGGAGTCGTGAGGTCCCCGAGGGCCCGAAGACGTCGAGCGGCTTTTCACGGCCACGCAGATCGAAGGTCTTGAGCATCCCCGGCAGTCCGAGCCAATGGTCCGCGTGCAGATGCGTCAGGAAGACGGCATCGAGATCCGCAAGGCCGACGCTGCGCACGAGCTGTCGCTGCGTTCCCTCACCGCAGTCGAAGAGCAGGCGGTCGCCATCGAGCCGTACGAGCGTCGCAGGTAGGCCGCGGCGTGGCGAGGGGACCGACCCACCCGTGCCGGCGAAGAAGAGCTCAACCTCATCCATCGCTGTCGAGCGTACCGGCGTGACGGTCGCGGTACGCTCCGCCGGTTGGCCGCACGGCCGACCGCCCGCGCCCGTAGCTCAGTGGATAGAGCGCTCGCCTCCGGAGCGAGAGGTCGCAAGTTCGAATCTTGCCGGGCGCGCTGCACGTAGGATTAGCGGCGATGCGCCCGCTGCTCGTGCTCCTCGGCCTGACCCTCGCGCTCGGCTTCCCGGGTGTCGCCATCGCCGCAGCGCCGCAGATCACGCTCGATCCGGCGCTTCAGCCTGCCTTCTCGACCTCTCAGCGCGATTACGTCACGCGCTGCACCGACGGACGCATCCGTGCGAGCGCAACCGGAACTCGCCGACTGCCCGTCAGCATCGACGGCCACCCCGCGAGCAGCGCTGCCCAGACGGTCGACGTTCCGCTTGCGCCCGGCCAGCGCTTCGCGTTCGCCGTCGGCCGACGCTCGTACTCGGTCCGCTGCATGCCCGACGGGCTTGTCGGCCTCAACGCCAGCGGCCGGCTGCCGGCGTCGATGCCGCTCGTCCTGCTCAGCGCCAACAGGCTGCTCACGCCGGGGAATCCCGGCTATGCCGTCGTGGTGGACCGGCGCGGCGTCCCGCTCTGGTGGCGGGCGGGAAGCCCGCTCGTCGCCGCAGCGGAGTTCGCCGGGCGCGACCGGATCGCCGTCTGGGACGGGGCTCTCGCCGACGCCGACGTGGGCCGCGGAACGCTGCGGTTCGAACGGACGGACGGGTCACGGATCCGCAGCTGGCCCGCAGTCGACGCGCATGAGGCCCATCTGTCCTCCGATGGGAGCTGGTGGGTGATCACCGCGGCCGAGCGGCGCAACGTCGACCTGCGCCCCTATGACGGCCCGGCATCGGCATCGACCTTTGACGGCGTCGTCGAGCAGCGCAGCGCGTCGGGCAGGACGCTCTGGGCGTGGAACTCCTCGGACCACACCGGCATCCTCGACAGCGGCCGCTGGCTTGCACCGATCATCGCCCTGCAGTCACAGGATCGGCGCATGGACCTGCAACACCTGAACTCGGTCGACACCGACGGGCGCGGGACGGTCGTGATTTCGGCGTGCCATCAGGACGCGGTCTACGGCGTGCGCAAGCGCGACGGAGCGATCCTCTGGAAGCTCGGCGGAACGCCGAGCGCCAAGAGCCTCGCGGTACTCGGCGACCACACGGAGATGACCTTCGGTGGCCAGCATGACGCGCGGCTCCAGCCCGACGGGACGATCACCGTCTTCGACAACGGGACGAGCCTCAACCGTCCTTCACGAGCGACCCGCTGGCGAATCGACCTGCGACGGCGCACCGCGCGGCTCGTCGAGGAGATCGTCGAGCCGCACGCGATGTCGAACCTGCCGGGCGGAGGCGCGGTGCGCGACAGCGCCGGCAACTGGCTTGTGGCCTGGGCGACGGGAACACGCGTACGCGCCTACGACCGCCGCCATCGAACGATTTTCCGAATCAATTATGCGAGCCCGGCGATCTCCTATCGCGCTGTCCCAGCCGCACCGGGCCAGATGAGCCGCGACGCGCTCGTGACCGGGATGGATCGCCGCAACCCCCGCTAGGTGCCTGGACGCTCGCGCGTGCGTGCGCGAGTCCCGCCCACGGCTCAAGCAGGAGCCTGAGACGGACGATGAGAACCACATGGCCCCGATGTTGGGACAACTGCGCCTACGGCTCCGCGATCAGGCTGGCTTCACGCTGATCGAGATGCTCGTCGCGATGGGGATCGCGCTGATCGTCGGTGCCGCCGCGCTAGCGCTCCTGGACAGCGCAAGCCCGCTCGCCAGCAAAGAGATCCAGCGTGGCGCGGTGGTCGGCGAGGGCAGGGCGGGCCTGGAGAGCATCGTGCGCACCATCCGTAACGCCGACACAGTCAACGCGACCTCGTCCTACACGATCGATATCAACGTGCCAACCTCCGCCGGGAAACGCCGGGTGCTGCTCGACTGCACCTCGTTCGCTGCTGGATCGACCTACCGGCAGTGCGTGCAGTACACCGCGGCCGTCGGTCAGGAGATCACCACTGCCGGCCGGGTCGTCGTCGCGCGGATCGTCAACGGGACGGGAAGCTCATCGGCTGAGCCGGTCTTCAGCTACTCCCCGGATCGCGTCCGCCCGACCGTGGTCCGCATGAAGCTGATCATCCCGTCGTCCGACGGCACCAGCCCCGGCTATTCCCACCGAGTGGTGCTCTCCGACGCCGCCTACCTGCGCAACCTCGACCTGACCGGCGCATGAGACGGCTCGGGCGCGATGAGGGCATGACGATCGTCGAGGCAATGGCCGCCGCGATGGTGCTGCTCGTCGGCGTGATCGGCACTTTCACTGCGTTCGACGGCGTGCGCCGCCTCGGCACGGTCAGCGAAAAGAAGGAGTCGGCCTCCCGATACGTGCAGTCCGAGCTCGAATCGCTGCGGGCGCTCGGCTGGACGAACCTGCGCTTGACGGCCGCGGTCTCAGCGTCCGCCGACTCACGCGGAATCGTCAGCGGCGGGACCTACGCCCCGCCGTCGGGGACCGCGCAGCCGATCGTGCTGGCGGCCTCGGGCGTGACCTGCACCTCGAGTACCTGCGTGACGAGTGGCCCGCAGACATGGAGCACGGGAATCGCGAGCGGCAAGATCTACCGCTACGTCACCTGCTCGTACGCCGATGCGACGACGACCGGGGACTGCAACGGCAAGAAGGCCGAATTCCTGCGTGTGACCGTCGCCGCCACGATCGACGGTTCGGACGCGCCGAAGAACGCCATCGTCGCCTCGACGATCGTCGTTGATCCGACAGCAGCACCCTCCTACGTCGGGACGAGCAGCAACCCCGTCTCATCGACTACCGGCTCGACGATCGGCGCCGCCACCGGAACGACGTATTACCTGACCGACAGCCCGGTGGGCGCAACGTATGCCGCTCCGGTCACAGACCATGCAACGCGCGACACGATCAGCGCCACCGGGGTCCCGGATCAACTGCGCACCGCCGTTCCCGCAGCGCCCGCAAGCGGTTCACTGCTGCCACCCTCCTACTCGACCGACGCGAGCCCCGGCGCTGATGGCGGCCTGAGCATCGTCGGCACCACCAACTGCACCGGCACGGGCGTGACCCAGACCCACCAGTGGGCGACGCCGGTGCTCAACGCAGCCGCCGCGGTGACCGCGACCGGCAACGCAGCGCTCTCGCTCCCGTCCCGCTCGCTCAACCCGTCAGTGGCGGCGCCGGGCGGCCATCTGTGCATCGACATCTACAGCGCGGCGCTCGCTGCCAACAACACCGTCAGCTCCAGCACCCTGCTCGGCACCTACCACTACGACCTGCCCAACTGGCCGGCCACGACCGACCTCGTCACCTTCCCGTTCCGCTACCTCGCCACGAACACGACAGCATCGATCGCTGCCGGCCGCAGGCTGATCGTCCGAATGCGCACCGACAGCGATAACGGCAACGGCATCATCGCCGTGTACGACCATCCGAACTACCCAGGCTCGATCCAGTTGGAGACGAAGTGATGCGCCGCGGTGGTGATGACGGGATCGCGATGTTCACCGTTGTGATGGTGATGGCCGTGCTGCTGACCCTCGGAGCGGCGCTGGCGACCAGCGGCCAGCAGTCGAGCACCACCGTCAATCAGGACGAGCTCGGTGTGCGCGCACTCCAGGCCGCCGAGGCCGGTGCGCAGACCGCCGTCCACCGCCTGAACATGCAGCAGCCGGGCGTGAGCAATTGCGTCACGACAACGACCGCCACGCCGATCTCCGGCAGCATCTGGTGCGCCAAGACATCAGCGGAGAGCATCGGCCACGACCAGAGCTTCGCGTACCAGACCTCGATCCCCGCCACGACCGGCTGCACAGGAAGCACCTTCGGGACGAGCACCTCCG